>JBGOTC010000035.1:0-15415 GCA_041476305.1 Terriglobia bacterium | reverse complement strand
GGTAAACAAGGGTTTCAACAAGCCGGGTGAGTATGCGGCCGTGATTGAAAGGCTCGCCGAACGCAATGTGTTTGCCATAACCTCTTTCATCTTCGGCATGGATAACGACACGCCAGGAGTGGCTGACCGGACTCTCAAGGAGGTTCGCACCTGGGCTCCGGGATTGCCGGTCTTTGGCCTGCTCACCCCTTTACCCGGCACGCCGCTCTACAAGAAACTTGAGGTTGCGGGCCGGCTGACCAGGCCGAAGCACTGGCGGGAATTCATCCCGTTCGCGATGGCCCACACCCCCCTGAAAATGACCATCGAGGAAGCTCATGCCGAAGTGAAACACGCATGGAATCAGGCTTACTCGCCGGAGGCCATCGCACAGGCCGTCCACTCGTTCGACTACAAACCGGTGGGTTATCGCATCAACATCTTCGTCGCGCGCCTTTGTTTCCGCGGAATCTATTTTCCTCAAATGGGTCCGATGGCGTGGGTGAAAGTGATGGCCCAAAACTGGCGGACAATCTTCAATCTCGTTAGGGATAGTTTCAGAACCGATTGGAGCGCACTTCCTACCCTCCCCGCGTACGTTCCCGCCGTACACCTGATGAGGGATGCGGAGACAATAATTCCCAAACCCACTGCGTAAGGGACCGCCAACCTCAATTGAACATCTCGACAGCGGGTCCCATTGGCGTCCAACTAGTTTTCGTACAAGATTGGGTACAACTTCGAGGAGGAAGAGCGGCGGTTTCTGAATCGTAAGCGACGCCAGACAAACGAGTTAGATTTGAGAGCACAACCTGTTCTTGCTGGCTACGAACCAGAAGGTCGGGAGTTCGAATCTCTCCGGGCGCGCCATCCTTCATTTTTCGTCTTTGCGAAGATCAAGTCGAATGGCTTTCTGTATGTGGGATAAAGACTTGAGGCGTCAATCGTGCAGTTCGAAAGTACAATTCTCAGCAGTTTGGCTTTTTCCTCGGGGGATTGCCTAAGATAAAGAAAATGCGCCTTATTGGCGAGTTCTAAGATTTTTGTGGCATCCAGCAATCTATCGGGGCTCGCCTGCTTCAAACCTTGAATTGCCAACAGAACTTGGCATTCTTCCCGCCTCCACCCCTCCGACTTCGCAAACCAAAATTCCTCGGAGATCTTCCCGTCGAGCTTATCGAGATAGGCTTGATCGAGTCGCCCCCGGATCTGGGAGAGCCGTTGTTGCAAACGGGCCGCTTCCTCATGCAAACGGCTTTCCTGGCCTCCCTGATCGGTCCTGAGATGCTCTAGAAGCTGTGCAAGGACCGGATCGGGGATATGAATGTCCTTGAGGATCTGCCCTAGGCGATCCCCCAGGGCCTCTTCCCGGATGTAGGGGAGTTCGCATTTCCCCTTGTGGCCGGTGCAGCGGTAATAGACATAACGCCCCTTCTTGATCTCTGCCGTTACAAGGCACCCGTCATGCGCACAATGAAGCAAGCCACGGAACGGGAAACTGTGTTTCTTGTATTTTGGTTTGTTATGGCCCCGAAAAACGTTTTGAACTCTCTCAAACAAATCAGGATTTATAAGCGGTGTATGCGTTCCTTTGTAGGTTTGGTCCTCCCAAATGAAAAATCCCAAATAAAATGGGTTTTTCAGAATCCTTTGCAAATAGCCTTTTGCGTAAGTCCTTCCAAACTCTATACATAAGATTTTTTGCAAATCTGATAGCGCGCGAGTACCGGACGCATATAACTCAAACATGCGTTTTAGGATTGGGGAAGTTTGCGGATCAATTTCAATTGTGTGTTCCAGCTTGTTATTTGTATACCCTTTGCCTCACTTCGAACATTGAATCTGACAGTAAGTAACCAATGGAATCACGAATTTGACTTGTCCGATTCGGGTATAAATCGTCGAAGTGGATTATTTCAGAGTGCCCCGTAACTAGAGATCCATCGCCTGACTGGCAGCCAAAGCTCAGCCGAGCGCACGTCGCAGTTCGTCGTGGAATTCTTCCGCCGAACGTGGCCTCCGGATAACTTCGACGGCAAACGCTCTCTCAAAAAACTCCTGCACGGCATGTGGACCCGTGGGCAGGGACGCGGCGAGCGGGATGAACTTTGCCGCACTTTCTGCTCCAAACCAATCTGCTGGAGAGTGGCCTTCAAACGGATAAGTGCCTGTCAGCATCTCGTAAGCGACCACCGCCAGCGCCCAGAGGTCCCAGGCGGCAGCAGGTTCTCCGCTGCGCCACTGCTCGCGTGACATGTACCGTAGCGTGCCCATCACTGCACCGGGAGCGGTATCTACGGTGAGTTGAAGCGTCGCGGTGGATAGAAACTTGGCGATTCCGAAGTCCAGGATCTTGGCTGTCTCCCCCGAGTGCCCGGCCACCAGAAAGATATTCTCCGGTTTGAGATCACGATGCACTAGTTGATGTTGATGAGCAGCCCCCAATGCGGAGCAAGCATCCCTCAGAACAGCGAGCACTCGGGAAGCAGGGAAACGCTTCTGACGCCCCAACTCTTCACGGACGGTGCTGCCCTGAAGCAGCTCCATCACCAGAAATGCACGTGTGCCTGAGGCAAGGCCGAAATCATGGACCGTGACCACATTCGGATGAGCAAAGCTGGCGGCGACGCGCGCTTCCTGGCGGAAGCGCTCAGCCGCCTCGGCACTGCCGACCAGGTCTTCACGGATCACTTTTACCGCGACCTGGCGTTCCAGTGCCAGGTCTGAAGCCAGATAGACTGTTCCCATGCCGCCACGACCGAGACGCCGTTCTAACTGGTAGCGCCCGCCCAGAGTTCGCGGCAAGAGCACCGGCACCAGTTGCGCGCTTTCCCGGACACACTGTCTTGCGCCGCTGTCGTAGCAACTCCCGCACTGCGGGCACTCCGCAAAGATATCACTTCGGACCGCGGCCGTTCCCGACGGCTTCTCAAGCAGCAGCGCGAGGCTGGAGGTAACCGTGACCAGCAAGTCCAGATCTTCACGCGTATATGGCTCTTCGGAGCGTTTCAATCCCAGAACCAGCAGAGCCTCCGTGCCTTCGGGTGAGGCAGCGATTGGCACAATCAACTCAATGCGGCTCTGTCGGAGAAACGCGGTTTCGTCGGGTGGTAGCTGCTCCGTTAACCAGCCCGATCCAGTCTGCGGCACTTCCATTGGCTTGCCGAGAAGCCGCACCAGCGACATCAACTTGCTCGTCGCGAGAGGTGGAGCAAGTTCGTATTCTGAAGGCACTGTTGCCAGGCTGCGATAGCTTGGTTCGTGGGGTTCGCGCGCCAACAGGCTGACAAACTCCGGATGCAGCGCGGTTTCGATATGCGCCGCCACGCTTGGAGCTACTTGCCCGAAACTGCGCGCTGCGCGAATCTCCTCCACCACGTCGCGCAGCAAGCGTTGCGCATCATAACGTCCGCGGAAGAATCGCCGGTCGAGAGCCTCAAGCCAGCTCTGGCGTTTCACATAGGCCGTGGCTGCCAGTCCTCCCAAAACAACATAAATCCAACCCCGGCCGCGCAGGATCTCAAGCAGCGGCTGCTGGCCATGCAACAACAGATCTGCCAACAGCAGGATGCCCAAAGCCGGAACGACCATGAGCAAAACGTGTCGCGCCAACGCATACCGCAAACCTTGGCGAAGGATCACCCGAACATCGAACAGACGGTGGCGCAGAATCGCGTACGCCCATGAAAGTGGGAAGGCTTGGTAAAGGACGGTGACCAAGAGCAGGGATGGCCAGGAGAATAGGACGCGCCCAACACTAGTGTGCGCCGACACCCTCATAGCACTCATAACCACGTAGGGAATGAGCACCACGTAGCCCAACAGAGTCCCGGCCACCAGCACACGAATGCGTCGCTTCTGGTTGAGATCAACCAACCTGCGGTAATTCAGGATCAAAGCGACCAATCCGGCGCCAAGGTACGCAAAAAGGAGACTGCCACCGACGCGTGGAGCCCAGTCCGGGGCAGGGACCTCCACCATGGGATTCACAAATGTTAAGTACGCAAAGCCAAAGACTGGCCACAAGAAGAAAAGGGCGGGTATGCTCGCCAGCCAAATCCAGCGAGGACGGAACAATTGGCGTGGGAACATTGAGCAAAAAGCAAAGAAAAGTGTTGGAAACATGAAAGGCGACGCGACTTCCGGCCACCAGATCAGCGGACCCACGACTACTGGCAAATGCCGCACAATGGCCGCCATACCGTAAACGTGGGAAATTCCGCCAAGCAACGCGATGGACAACGCCCCAATCCGGGCTACCCAGTCGTAAGGCCGCGTAAACGCGACCAAAAAAGCCACCAACAACGTCAAAAGCGCACCCGCTGTATCTAGCGCAAATCGGATGCGATCAGATTGTGTCTGCTGAGACCATGACCGCCGGTGCAGGGTCATGACTCGCTCAAAAGGTTTTTCGCCTCGTTCGATCTGAAATCGATACGCCTTCCCGACTTCAAAGTTGGCGCGGATCGCGTCCCACTGGCCGAGGCCTTCCACGTGGCGCCCGTCTATCGCCAGCACTCGGTCTCCAACCTGTATTCCGGCCTGGTCCCCCGCCGAGTTTGGACGCAGATCCTCGACCACCAAGGCCTTCCTCGCAAAGTTGAACTGGCTAAATGGCGGTTCGGGCCCCCAAAAGAAAACGTAGATATTCAGTGAAAAATTGCCGAGCAAGGACGCGGCGATGAGGTACATCCACCACGGAGCGCGGGAAGAGGGCACAGGCCAAACCTCCGATTGCGAGCAGGCAGTGGGGCGCAATCATAGCAGAGAAAAACTCAAGTCCCATGGGATCTGTACGATTCGCTGGTGTTCACAACTAATAAGAAACTTGCGTAATGCCGAACCACGGAGCTGATAACAAAGAGACTCTGGATTGGAGCTGTTGTCATGTCAAAAACAGACCGAGTTCTACGGGTTTCTGGAAGGAAAGATGCAAAATTGCGGAGGGTTAATTGGCTCCACTCCCAATATGGAAGGGAAATAAGGTAGCGCAAGCGTTCAAATTGGTCGCAAGACAGCGTTCCTTACGTGCGCATTCCATCACCGAGCTCAATCTGTGTCAAACTGGTCACGAAATTACCCAGAAAAATTCTAAGATCGTCTCCTCGGGCGCGCCACTTAAATAGTTGGCACACCAACAGTTTCCGAATCTCGCTCCTCTGATTCCTTCTCCGACTTGGGAACATTTGGGAACAGTACTTCACGCTCTAGTCGATTCATGGCGTCCCGTTGCCATCCGGGAAGCACATGCGTGTACCCTCGTTGCCAAAAGGATTCTGATGCCCCCGCGCAACAGTCAATAGATCGACGAGGGAGTATATGTCCCATAGCCGATATGCCTTGGGACACTGGCCTACAGGGAAGACACCTTGCGATTGCTGCATATGCCGGTACTCCAATTCGGGTCGTTGCTGGTCCTGGTACAGGCAAGACTTTTGCCCTAATGCGGCGTGTCGCTCGATTGTTGGAACAGGAAAACGTCCGACCAGATCGAATCCTCGCTGTCACTTTCACACGAACTGCCGCCAATGACCTCGTTGAGAAGCTCGGCCTCCTTGGTGTGCCGGGGGCTGATGCGGTTACTGCGAAAACATCTGTTTGTGGGCTGCAGAATTGTGCCTTTTCAGGGGACGTCTAATCAGCGACTTACGAGTTGTATCGACGGAGGCTTTTTGGGCACTTGGGCAAGTGCCAACGTCAAGGATATGGAAGCACGCTCCAATTCTATGTCCTTTCGGTAGCTTCGCCAACCCACTACGGTTTCCGGGCTGACGACGATGAGAGCTTGTTTCCGGCCCGACCAAAACCTTCGGACCAGAACCCAGAAGAGCTTATCGAACGTGCGAAGTCTAGGTCTCGGATGCTTTCGTTTCAGGGCAGAGAGTTGCTGCCGCAGAACCAGATTCTCCAAGAGGAGAGTACGGCGAGCACTGAAGCAGTGAAAAGTAGTTGTCACAAAGAACCACATTAGACGAAACATTGGGCTGTCCTAGCGCAAAGACGGTATGAATTTCAATGAGCTGCTCTGTTGATTTCAGAGGCCGATGGAGTTTTGGCGAACGACAACTTCGAGATCCAATCCTCGACTACGACGTGCCGATTTGAGTATTTTGTGACGACGTTCATTTCTCGAACACTCAGCCTCGTCACTGTTTCAGATTGGGGCACTCGGAAATATATTATCTTAGGTACTGACATTAGTACTGAATGTTCAATAGAGAACAGAAATAGATCGGCCCAAAAGATAGTCTTTCCACGAGTTAAGTCCGACGATGTGCGCGCGGTGTTGCACGCGAAGAGAACTGCTCTGAGGCTTGAGGAAAGACACAATGACCACACTTATTCTGTCCCCTAACATACTTCTGATTGAAAGCAATCCGGACGCCGCCGTCAGGATTCGCGAGGCACTCGCCGCCGCGGGCACCGCTTCGTTCAACGTGGAATGGGTTCGCCAACTTTCCGAAGGCATTGACCGTCTGCGCAAAGGAGGGGTTGACGCCGTCTTACTTGAGTTGTCCTTGCCCGATAGCCACGGCATAGAGACGTTCGACAAGCTGTTCGCCACCGCGCCCGACGTTCCGATTCTGATCCTCGGCAACGGTAACGAAGCCCTCGCGAAAGAAGCCGTGTCACACGGCGCACAGGACTATCTTCTCGCCGGTCATCTCGATAGCTATTCGCTGCCGCGCGCACTGCGCAACGCAATCGAACGCAAGGCTGTCGAGGATGCATTGTACCTAGAAAAAGAACGCGCCGTGGTGACCCTCAATTCAATTGGTGACGCCGTTCTCTGTACCAATATTTCCGGCAAGATCACGTATCTGAATCTTGTTGCAGAGACCATGACTGGGTGGACGCGGGAAGAAGCTACTGGTCAAGCTCTCGCCGATATATTCCGAATCATTGACGGCCAAACGCGCCAGACCGCACGCGACCCCATGGGGATGGCTGTCGCGCAAGATAGAACGGTGGGATTAACGGTAAATTGCGTCCTCATTCGCCGCGACGGAGTTGAAGCTGCCATTGAGGATTCTGCGGCACCTATCCACGACCGGACAGGCCGCGTCACCGGAGCCGTGATTGTCTTCCATGATGTGAGCGCCGCGCGGGCCATGTCGGTCGAAATGACGCACTCTGCGCAACACGATGTTGTTACGGGTCTGCCCAATCGACTGTTGCTTAACGACCGGATCTCTCAGTCAATTGCCCTGGCTCGCCGCCAGAACAGATCCATTGCCGTGATCTTTCTCGATTTGGATCATTTCAAATACATCAACGATTCGCTGGGCCATGACATTGGCGACAGTCTTCTTCAGTGCGATTCAAAGCGATTGTTAGCGGGCGTTCGCGCTTCCGACACAGTTAGCCGCCAAGGCGGGGATGAATTCGTAATTCTGCTCTCGGGGATCACCTATCCTGAAGACGCGGCGACGAGTGCAAAGAAAATCCTCCTTTCGATCAGTGCCCCGTGCCTTGTCGGAGGACAAGACCTACACATCGATGGGAGCATCGGTATCAGCGTCTACCCGGGAGACGGAGAGGATGCCGAAACGCTGATTAAAAACGCGGATACGGCGATGTACCATGCCAAGGAAAGCGGGCGCAACAACTTCCAGTTCTTCAAGGCGGAAATGAATTTCAGGGCTGTGGAGCGGCAATCTCTGGAAGGCAACCTGCGTCGCGCTCTCGAGCGAGAAGAGTTCTTGTTGCATTATCAGCCGAAGGTAGATCTCGTCACCGGCGAGATTACGGGAGTCGAAGCCCTGATTCGGTGGAAGCATCCTGATCGAGGACTTGTCCCGCCGTGCCAGTTTGTACCCATCGCCGAAGATTGTGGCCTGATCATCGAGATCGGCCGTTGGGTGCTGCGTGAAGCCTGCAGGCAGGCGCGCGAATGGCAAGATTTGGGTCTGTCGTTCAATCGAATTTCCATAAATGTTTCTGCCGTCGAATTCCGCTCAAAGGCTTTTCTCTCAGGGGTTCGCACTACGCTCAGAGAAACAGGCTTGGATGCGAGCTGTCTCGAACTCGAACTCACCGAAGGTGTTCTTATGAAGGAGGCCGAATCCACTGCCGCTGTACTTCAGGAGCTCAAAACTATGGGGATTCACCTTGCGGTAGATGATTTCGGAACCGGCTATTCTAGCCTCAGCTATCTTCAGCAGTTTCCTATCGATGTCTTAAAGATTGACCAGTCCTTCGTTCAACGGATCACTAGCGATCCCGACGACTCTCCGATCGTCAGCGCGATAATTGATATGGGCAAGAACCTGAAGCAGCGCGTAATTGCCGAGGGCATCGAAACGCAGGAACAGCTCGCATTCGTTCAGGCCCTCCACTGCGCCGAAGGACAAGGCTACCTCTTCAGTCGGCCCCTTCCCGCCGTAGAATTTGCTCATTTACTTAAGGTGGGAATAAGAGAAACTGTCGTGTCCTAAGGGGTCGGGCTTCGTTGAAACTCCAAACGAGCAGCAATGGTATGAGGCTTCGGATGATGGGTTGTGCAAATGCCGTCGTTCGCCAAAACTCAAAACGGACAGAAGAGCGGGCTCATCCGCAACTGTAGATAATTTTGTAGACGCGAAAGCCTCCAACTTCAACAAAGTTCAACAGCTTTCAACAAGCGGGCCGCAAACGTTTCAACAGCAATCACTTAGAATCAACAAGAATCCATAGATTTCAACAAGGGCTGGCACCTGGTTCGGGACCAGGAGGTCGGTGGTTTCCTCCTTCGCCCGCTTAAGAAGGAAGGGAGCTTCGGCGGACTCGAAGCAACAAATCCACCCACGCCGACCATTTGTTTTCTATCGTTGACGTCGATTCGGATTGCACAGAATTCGACCACCTGGTTTTGGGCCAGGTGCACTAGCTGGAAACTCCAACAATCATCCATGGTTTGAGGAAGAAACCTGAAGCTTTCGTCGTTGCAAAAACTACTACAGCAAGAGTCGTGTAGAAATAGATGGATTTCATCGGCCATAGTGACGTGCCGTCGCAAGTCACATTTGCATGAAAGGGCATTACGCAGTTGAGGCGAGTTGAGGACAACGACTTGGCGAGAGACAGGACAGCCTCAGTGTAGCAAGGTGCGGGAGATACATGGCGTTCCCATTGCAGTTTGGGAAGTGTATGCTCGGCGCCACTCGTGTCCAGGCCCATCACTGGAGGTGCCATGAAGCCCAAATTGCCAAGACTCGTGCGAGGAATCCAAAAATCCTATCCCGGCCTCTGGAAGGCATTTCAGAGGTTGGGGGAAGAATGCCATCAGGCCGGACCTCTTGATCAACGGACACGGCGCATCGTGAAGGTTGCAATCGCAGCAGCAGCTCAGTCGGAAGGTGCCATTCATTCTGCCGTGCGAACCGCGCGCGCCGCAGGTGTGAAGGCTGAAGAAATTCGCCAGGCAATTCTCCTCACCATCACCACGATTGGATTTCCTCGAGCC
This sequence comes from Terriglobia bacterium, assembly GCA_041476305.1. Taxonomy (GTDB): domain Bacteria; phylum Acidobacteriota; class Terriglobia; order Acidiferrales; family UBA7541; genus DASTCZ01. The sequence goes on along the minus strand of JBGOTC010000035.1, from coordinate 5,991 downwards.
ATGGCGGCGCTCAGCTGGGCGGAGGATGATCTGAAGCGCCGCGTCCGGTAACACGCGGGCCGGCGAGATGGATGGATAAATCAAAAACGCTGTAGAAACTCGACATAGAGTAATCGGGCCACTGGGTTGCTGCCGCCTTGCGGATAAATGGCAGCCGGCACGGGCCCGCCGCGAACGACGCCTCCATAGAATGTGATTTGAGTATGGCCGGCAAGCGCGTAGTCAATGCTGCCATCGAACAAGATCCCCAGGTCAACATTCCCATTGGCGGGCCGCCCCGCGTACCCGAATGTACCCTCTTGAAAGGCCCCGCCACCGGTGTACCAGAGATCGTTTGAGTTGCTCAACCGCAAGAAATGCAGATCCGTGCGGAGGGAAAGTTTCTTGTGCGGTTTGAGGAGCAACTCAACAAAGATGTCCTGATTGTTCATCATGTTGAAGAAGGGAAAACGCGCGTAGATGCGCGGCGTTGGGAGTACCTGGAAGAATGTAGTGTTCCTATTGTCGTTCGGGTCGGAGTCTCCCGTGCTCCGAAAGAATCCGGCGCGCACCCAGGACTGCATAGGGGCGGCAAATTTGTGCCCGGCCTCGACAGCGATGGCCGCGGATCTCTGCGAGAGAACTCCCCAACTCCCGAACTGTGCGACCCCCCAAACAAGAAGATCCGTCTTTGCGGCCCCGGAACCGAACGCAGCGATGTAATGGCCCCCGACGGAAGTGATGCGGATGTTCTGGTGATCCGCGGCGCGAATGGCCTGCGGACGATTGTCGGTCTTGAAGATGGGCCGGCCGTCATGATAGTGAAGGGCAAACAAGCGAAGTTCGCCCGGCGCGCGCTTCGAGGGAAATTGGCGAGTGAAGGCCCCGTAGTAAAGATCAACATAAAGCTCATACAGGCTCCGAAGTTGAAAGACTCCCTCGGTGGGCCGGGCGGCGAAAAAGGTAAAATTGTTCCTCTCCGTCGTGCGGTCGAACTGAAAGCCGTCGAATCCTCGGCCGACATGAGAAAAGGAAAATGGCCCAATCAATCGCTGATTGATGCGGTCGCTCTTCAGCGAGGCCAGCGTGGCGTCTTTGGGGGCGATCTCCGCCCCATCTGCAAATTCGAACCGGCCGACGCGGAGGCTGCTCGCCTTATCTCCGAAGATCCCCTTAAACTTCATATACCCCTGCCGGAACACGGCGCTGCCATCTTGATTGTGGTTCGCGGCGAAGTATGCAGCTCCGAGACCGAGCTGGCCTTGCGGCGCGGGCAGCACGGCCTGAGCAGGAAGTTGAATCAACCAGGGAGAGATGCCTTCCAGAAACCACTCGAAGTGTTCTCTTTTCTGGCCGATGGAGACGCGGAGGAGAATTGCGCCAAACGTATAGTCGCTTTGCGCGGGGGCGGCGTCGAACCAGTTCCAATTCTCCATGCGGCCGCGAATACTGCCGGAAATTGTGACACCGCCGGCGGGTCGCGAGGTTGGTTTGTTCTCGCGCTCTGGAGCTATTGCAGTTGAAGGATCCGACTTCTGAGACTCGGCGGAGGTTGAGGTTCCGGCGATCTGCTGCGCAAGAAGTCCGCATGGCAAGGGAAAAAAGAACAATGTCACGGCGATAAGCGCGAGCCAACGAGGGCAAGCTGAAGGGCCGCGTCCCCCGGGCGCAGGGGTGGGCCTTCGGCAGCGGAGCCCCAGCAGGTTCCTGGTCATGACACTTCGAGCGCTCCCAAACGGGCAAACTCCTTGCGAAGGTAAGAGTGAAGCACGCAGAGAAGAACTGGAAAGACAGGCGGATTGAGCCCCTCAAGTTTTTTCTGCGCAACGGGAAGCCAGGTCAGGAGATGGCGCTCGATAAAATCGCGTTCCAGACGCCGCAGTTGAGTTTCCTGCTCGGCACTCTCACCGGCAGTACGCAAATAGCGAACCGCAGCCAAAAATTCCAACTGGGTCACAAGGTGATCGGAGGGGAAAACCACATCGAGAGAGCGAAGTCCGAGAACGTCGTAGAAATTCACGCAATCCAGGACGACTTGCTGCGCCGGCTCACTGCGAGAATAGGCGGAGTCGAGAAGCGGGACAGGGGGGGCGGGCGCGCCGACTTCGAATATCGCAAGATAGGCTGCCTCGTAACCTTGGTAATCCGCGAAGCGATCGGCTCTTCCGCTTTTCGTGGTGCAGTCCAAATCTGAGACTAGTGACTTGAGCAACGCCCGGCATTCGCGACTTGCAAGCCACGCGAATCTTTCCGTCGAGGGCAGGCCAAAGCAATAGGCGAATAGCCGGTAGAAATCCAATTCTCCGGACACACGCTTATTTTCAATCGTTGGCAGGTTGGGTGATGGGGTGTTCATGAATTAGTCCAATCGAAGCCAGGTGGTGAAATATTTCCGGCCGTCCCGGTCCTGCTGACTGCCGTTCCAAATCGCAAAAGCCAGTGGCATTCCGGAGGGCTTGTCCGGAAGCTCCATCGTTAAGTGCCATGCACCTTCCTTGTAGGCAGCCTGAGCAGGGAAGGTCTCATTCGTGCGCCGTGTCGTACCTCGCCCTTCCGCTTCCACGAGAACGGCTCCGCGGGCGGCATTCCAAAAATAGATCCGCACTGGAATACCGGATTCCCCCATTTGGAGTGAGGGCCAGACTCCATTTGGTGGGAGTTGGGCCGGATGCATGACCGCGGCAGCGTCGAAAAAGCGGTCCGTGGCTTCGGTCAATTCTTTTTGTGGGCGTCCTTCCGTGGGCGCTACGGGTAGATTTGCGATCTGGGCCGAGTCCCGCGTTGGATCGCGCCAGACCATCTGTACCAAGAGCTTCCCGTCCGCGCGAACGAGGCGAATATCCACAAATGGAATTTCGGGGTCGGAGGGAGCCTCGGTATCGTAGAGCCGCGGCGTGCGATTCAGCGCAGCGCGCTGGACTGGGAATTTTCCCCACGCAGCGGCCTGGGGATCTCGAAACGTCTCGGCTTTCCCCGCAGCAGTGGAAACTCGAAGTGACAATCCCGGCAGCGCAGTCACAGGAGCCTTCACGTTGTTTTGCCGACTGGCGCTCAAGCCCAGCGGCAAATAATTCATGATGAGACCTATGGCAATCGTGGCGACGATCTTCGAAAAGTTATTCATTTGCATCACCCGATCCGGCTTCCAATCTGAACGAGTTGCGGGCGGACTTGGTACCGGGTCTCGGCGTCGCGGCCAATCAGGAGCTGAAGCAACTCGCTTGACGTGCCGCTCTGCGCCTTGTTGAGCTCGGCTTCAAGTCGAACGATGATGTCCTTCACAGACGGCCCAAAGAGATAGAGCAGATATTCCAACGGGAGACGCGGGTCTTCCAGAATGCTTTGACCATAGTTCGTCCGCTTGGGAGGGTTGAACGGCGGAACGTAGAAGACATTCGGTTCGGTACCCTTCTCAGGGAAGAGCGGCAGCGCAACTTTGTAAACCTGGACCAACTTGTGCACAGCGGAAGAGGGATCGTCGAGGAGGCCCACAAAGCGAAGACGTCCGGGGCACTGCGCCGCGCATGCATTGACCTCGCCCTTCTCCAATCGCGGATAGCAGAAGATGCACTTCTCGGACTTCCCCGTGATTTCGTTGAAGTAAATTTTCTTGTAGGGACAAGCGGCGATGCAGTAACGGTAGCCCTCGCAGCGGTCCTGGTCGAGCACCACGATTCCGTCTTCTTCGCGCTTGTAGATTGCCTGGCGCGGGCATGCAGCGAGACAGGCGGGATTCGTACAGTGGTTGCAGATGCGCGGTAGGTAGAAATAGAAATTGTCATCGCCGTTCAACGCGCCAACATCTTCATCCCAGTTCGGCCCCGAGATGGGGTCGGGCGAGGCCATAACAGGCTTCCGCTTGCCTTCAAAAAGCCGCTGATCGTAGTCGAATTCCCAAGGGGCACCATAATCGTCCAAAGTCGGCTGGCGGCTGGGCTGAAGCTGGCCGTCCTTCCATCCGCCGCCAATCTGATCCCACTGGCGCGGGTAGCCGATGCCCGGCCGGGTCTCGACGTTGTTCCAATACATATGCTGGGTGCCATCGCGATCGGTCCAGAGTTTCTTGCACGCGATTGTGCAAGTATGGCAGCCCAAACACTTGTTTAGATCCATGACCATTGCGTATTGGTGGCGTGACATTTGCGCTCCCTAGGCTTTGCTCAGCGAGCCGTGAACGAGTGGGCCGTTGTATTTCTCAACGTCGACCTTGATGTCGCGGTTGTTCCCTGTCGGCCCCCAATAGTTCAGCCGGAAATTCACATGGCCGTACTTCCCGATCAATTGAGTTGGCTTGATTTTGATGTAAGTGAGGGATTGCCAGCCACCCTGCTGGAATCCGAGGAATTTTTCCCAGCCGTGATACATCGTGACGCGCCCCGGCTTTTCCCCCGGAAGGATTTGAAGGCGACAAATGCAATGGCCGGCATCATTGTGGATGCGGACCCAATCGTTATCCCGCAGCCCGCGTTTCCGAACATCGTCGGGATGCATATAGACAATGGGGCCGCCTCGTTGGAGGCGGAGCATGGCGCGATGGTCGCGCCAGGTGGAATGGATCGACCAGCGGCCATGGGGGGTGTTCCAGTAAAGGGGAAACTTTTCGGGGAGCGGCTCCTTGTAGGCAGGCATCTGCTCGTTGAGTTCAATAAACCATGGATGGTCAATATAGAACTGCTGGCGGCCAGTGAGAGTCCGCCAGGGCTTTTTCTTGTCCACTTGATGTTTGAAGGGCGTGTAAGCGATTCCTTCCTCTACGTCACTGTTCCATGACTCTGCATCCGTAGCGACAAACCGCCTGGGTTGTGCTTGAAGGTTCTTGTAGGTCATTCCTTGCGTCTCTTTTGAGTGCGAAAGGATGTAGTCCGCGGCCTGTTCGTCAGTCACAACGGCGCCTTTGCCGCTCCAGTCATTCTCAAGAGTGGTGAAATCACGATCCCACTGAAAGAGTTCATCGCGGTACGGCTGAAGACCTTTGCGCTTCGCCACTGCGGCAATTTTGGCGGCCAGGGCGCGGAAAATGTCCCAGTCGGTCTTGCTGTCAAAGAGCGGCTCAACGGCCTTTCCGAAGGTGTGCATGTAGCTGTGACAATCGGTTGTGTTCAGATCAACTTTTTCGTAATAGCTGGCCGCGGGAAGGACAACGTCTGAGTAGAGCGCCGTCGTATCCATGCGATAGTTGATGTCCACAATCAGATCGAGATCGCGCCACAGAGAAGATTCAATCGTTTCGTTGCCCTTGGCCTGATTCAGATAGTTGGCGCGCCACACGATGAACGCGCGGGGCTTGCGTCCGGTTTTCAGGGTTTCACCGGCGCGAAGAGCGGGCCACAGCGGCATCCATCCGTTCTTCACGGACTCGTTGATGTACCACTCGATTGATTTGCCGTTATAGAGATGGGGATCATTGCTGGCGGAGTGGACATAGCTCCACAAGGTTGTGTTCTGGAAGCGCTGCTTCTTGCGGCCCTCAGGAAAGGCCAGCTCAAAAAAGCCATGTTCCGGCCACACGCGCTCCTGCCCGACATAGTGGTTGAATCCTCCGCCGTTCTTGCCCACGTTTCCTGTCAACGCCACCAGAAGGATCATGGCTCGGTTGGTGAGGTCGTTGTGAAACCAGTGATTGGTTCCCGCGCCATGAATAATCATCGCCGGCTTCCGGGTTCCCAGTTCACGTGCAAATTGTTGGATCTCATGTGCGGGTAATCCGGACACTTGCGCGACCTTTTCGAGAGGGTAGGCAGCCAAACTCTCTCGAAGCAACGCGAAAACGGGAGTCACCTCAACTGTGTTCCCGTCGGCAAGCCGCGCTGGAAAACTGCCCTGGAGAGCGGGATCGACGCCATTCCAGCGAATGGTCTTCTCCGCCGAGCCCATGGACCCGGGCGCTTTTGCGATTCGCCCTGCCTTGGCATCCCAAACGAGAAAGACGTCATCTTTGCCGCCCGCTTGAATGTCAGATTCGCGAAGAAACCGCTTGGTGTCTTTCCGAACGAGCAACGGCAAATCGGTTTG
>JBGOTC010000034.1:0-15652 GCA_041476305.1 Terriglobia bacterium | reverse complement strand
TGCTGGTGGCGGCGGCGCTTGTGGCCGTAGGTCTGAATTTCGGAGTTTCGCTGGTGATGGCGTCGCGCCGCGTGCACGCGTATTTGACACCACGATTTGAGAGGGCGTTCGGCCGAAAAGTGGAGGTCAGCTACTACGACATCCGGTGGCTGCCGACTCCGGGCGTCGTCGCGCATTTCGTGACCATCAGCGAAGACCCGCGATTCGGGCAGGAGTATTTCCTCCGCGCGCAGAGCGTCACAGCCAGCCCGCGCTGGAGGTCGCTGCTTTTTGGAAAACTGGAACTCGGCACGCTCGAATTATCTCAACCAAGCTTGAATCTGGTTCGCAACGCAGACGGCCGGTGGAACGTGGAGAACTGGCTGCCCGTTCCCGGGCAGGATCGCCCCACAAATTCCGGAAATTCCGGTGAACCGCGCGCACCGCGCGAGGCGGCGCGGCTGACGCGCATTGAGATTGACGGCGGGCGCATTAATTTCAGCCGGGGGGTCGACAGGCGCCCATTTGCGTTGGTGGATGTGGCGGGCTCGATTGAGCAGGAGAGCACCGGCCGCTGGCAAATCGAGTTGGAGGCGCGGCCCATCCGCGCGACGGTGCAACTGCAGAACACCGGGCTGCTGCGAGTCACAGGAAATATTTCCGGGACAACGGCGCGGCTGCAGCCGGCGATGTTGACGCTGACCTGGAGCAAGGCATCGCTGGCGGACGCGTTTCGTTTGGCAATGGGTTATGACCACGGCGTCCGCGGGAGTTTCGATTTGCAACTCAATGCGTGGACGGCAAAGGCGCACGAGGCCAGCTCACCCGCTCCGGCGCGCTGGGAATTCTCGCTGGGCGCGCGCGCGGTGGGAATGCACCGCTGGGACATGGCGTCGCGCGACGACAATCCGCAGGTGAGCGTTCGAGCCGCGGGGACGTGGCAAGTGGGGACGGCGCGGTTTGATCTGCAGAGATTATTGTTGGAAGGGCCGCGCTCCAACATTGCGGGTGCTGGAACGGTGGATTGGTCGCGCGGAATTGCGCCAGATTTGCGCGTGTGGTCGCCGGGCGTTTCGCTCGTGGATTTGGTGGCGTGGTACCGTGCATTTCAACCGGGCGTCGCGGATGGAATTGCAGCGAACGGGTCGGTGGATGGCTTTGCATCCCTGCATGGGTGGCCACCAATGCCGGAGTGGGGATCACTGGATACCGGCAGAATGAGCCTCCAGTTGCCTGAAAACCGCATGCTGGAATTGAGCCCCACCCACATTTCAGCGCAGAGTTTTTCAATCCAATCCAAGCAATCCAGTTTGTTCTTCTTGGAGAGGGGAGCAGCCGGATCCACTCCGCCCAATGGCGAGGATGCCAGGACCGGGAAGGATTTTGTCCTCTTTAGCCTGGGTGTTGAATCTCTCCGGCCGGCGGCGCGGTTGGATGCGAACTCTGGATGGAAATACTCACTGGGGATTTCAGGAGACCTGAATCATTCCGAGCGTCTGCTTGCGGCGGCGCGGGCGCTGGGGCGGCCACTGAACAACAATTGGGATGCCGCGGGACGCATTTACGGAGGAGTGAGTTGGGAATGGAAGAGTGGCGAGCGGTTTCCGAAACCCACGGGTCGCTTGACGCTCTCCGGAATTGAACTGCGTTTTCCCTACCTGAACCAGCCGATCGAGATTGCGAATGAAGAAATTGAATTCAAAGGCAGCGAGCGGCGGATAGACGTCAAAGCGGCTTCCGCACTGGGCGCAAAGTGGAAAGGGACGATTTCGCGGCGAGAACGGCGTGTTTCCAAAGGAGCGCCTGACGGATCGCCCGAGTGGGAATTTGACCTGACCGCGGATCGGCTGGATTCAACGGAGCTGGACCGCTGGCTCGGGCCACGCGCGCGCCCCGGCTGGCTTGCAAGTTTGTTCGGATCGCCGAGCCCGCAAGCCCCGCAGGTTTCGTCCACGGGGCCGCAGTTTCCCCTGCGGGCGATTGGGAATCTGCATCTGGACACTTTCAACCTCGGTGGATTGGAGTTTCACAAAGTAAGCGCGCGCGCTGAATTGGATGGGCGGCAGGTCAACTTCACCAGGATTGACGCGAAAACTTCAGGAGGCAGCGTTGGGGGAAGTGTGCGAGCGAGCCTGGAAGCCGACCCCCGTTACGAATTGCATGTGACCGCGACCAAGCTTGATGCGGCAATGCTGGTTGGCCGGAGTCCATCGCTTGATGGCCGCGTCGCGGGCCTGATCTCCGGGGAGGCGCGATTCTCCCTGCACGGGATTGGCCGTGAAAACTTGCTTCGCTCGCTGGAAGGTGGAGGAAGCCTCTCGGCCATTCGAGCGGTTGTGCGGGGGCTGGTAATGAATGCGGCTGGGGGTGGGACTTCCCTCACTTCACAGGACGGGCAGTTTTCAATCATCTCCGGGCGGTTTACAGTGGCCGCGCGGAGAATCCACCTAGAAAAGATCAATCTGATGGACGCGAAGGAATCCTACGAAGGCAACGGGTCAGTAGATTTTGCGCGAGGGTTGCTGTTCCAATTTCGACCCGTTGCATTGCCCGGTGGAGCCAGGAGCCCATCCGGAGCAGCCGGTGAGCGCGTGATACGCGTGACGGGCGAGTTGGAAGCGCCGCGAGTCACAACCGAATTGCTTCCGCGAGCCACGTCGCTTCCAGTCCCGCAACCTCCAACGCCGGTCACGCGTCATTAGCTCCGGCAGGGTTGCATCCGCAACATGGCGGACATAACATCCAGTCGCCAATCCGCCCCAGGAGAGTGAAATGCGAGAAATTCAGCGTGCAGCGCTTTGCATCGTGGCCCTTTCTTGCATGGCCGCGCTGGTCCAAGCACAAGGATCACCGGCGTCGAAGGGCTTCACCATCGAGCAGGTCCTGAGCTTTTCATTCCCTGAGCCGGCCTCCATGGTCGCAGCTCCCACGGGCGACCGCGTGGCGTGGGTGGCAAACACGAAGGGGCTGCGGAACATCTGGGGCGCGGAGGCGCCGCTGTGGACAGCGCGGCAGATTACGCACTACGCGAATGATGACGGGCAGGAAATCACGGAACTGGATTTCTCCACAGATGGCGGGCTGATCGCCTTCGTGCGCGGGGGAGACAAAAACCGCGAAGGGGAGATCCCCGATCCGGACAGCAATCCAGCGGGCGTGGACCAATCGGTGTGGACGGTGACGTGGGCGGGCGGAGCGCCGCACAAGGTGGATGCGGGGCACGCGCCGCAAGTCTCGCCGCACAGCACGGCGATGGCTGGATGGGTGGCTTACGAAAAAGAGGGAAAGATCTGGATCGCAGCGATTCCCGCGGGAAAACCAACGGAGATTTATGCGCGCGGAGATAACAGCGGTGTGGAATGGGCGCCCGACGGCAAGGCGCTGGCGTTTGCCTCGAACCGCAACGGACACAGTTTGATTGCCATGTATGACGTGGCGAAAAAAGGAATCAGCTACGTTTCGCCCACTGTGGATCGTGACAACAACCCGCGGTGGTCTCCCGACGGAAAATCCATCGCGTTTATCCGCATCCCGGCGAATGCGGGATTTGGCGGAGGTGGTGGCGGGGGACGCGGCGGCGGGGGCCGCGGAGGAGCCGGGGGTGGCACGGCGATCTGGGTGTACACGGTTTCAAACGGGGAAGCTCGCTCGGTCTATCGTGCCGGCGGCGGGCCGAATGGGGGCCTGGCGAACCAGGCGGGACGCAATCTGCTGAACTGGGGAGCGGACGGAAGGCTCGTTTTTTCTTCGGAGCAGGATGGCTGGCAGCATCTCTATTCGGTGCCGATGACGGGAGGGGCGAGCGAATTGCTGACGCCGGGCGAATGTGAATACGAGAATATGTCGTTCAGCCCGGACCGGAAGAAAATCATCTTCAATTCCAACTGCCGGGATATCGACCGGCGGCACCTGTGGCAAGTATCGGTGAGCGGCGGCGCGCCGGAAGCGATCACGTCAGGCGAAACGATTGAGTGGTCTCCGCTGGCCACTGCGAGCGGAAAGTGGATCGCGCACTTCGGGTCCGACGCGCAACATCCGGCGACGCCGTTTGTGCGAGCGTGGAATCCCGCAAAGCCGGCGGAGGGGAAATCGAAGGCACTCGTCAGCCTGCCGAAGGAATTTCCGGCGGCGCAACTGGTGACGCCGAAGCAGGTGATTGTTCAGGCTGCCGACGGCCTGGCGATTCACTGCCAGCTTTTCCTGCCGCCGGATCTGCGTCCGGGCGAAAAGCGGCCGGCGATTATTTTCACGCACGGCGGGCCGTCGCGCGAAATGCTTCTGGGCTGGCACTACATGTATTACTACTCGAATTCCTACGGGATGAACCAGTGGCTGGCGAGCCGCGGGTACATCGTGATGTCGGTGAATTACCGCGGCGGGATCGGATACGGGCGGGCGTTCCGGACGGCCCCGAACCGCGGAGGGCAGGGAGCTTCGGAGTATCAGGACGTCCTGGCGGGGGCGAATTACCTGCGGAGCCGGGACGACATCGACATTACGCGCATCGGTCTGTGGGGCGGAAGCTACGGTGGCTACCTGACGGCGATGGGACTGGCGCGGAATTCGGACCTATTCGCCGCGGGTGTGGACCTGCACGGAGTGCATGACTGGTCGGTGCGAGTGACGAACAGCGCGGGATCGCAGACGCCGCAGCTGCAGAACACGGAAGCGGGGCGCATCGCGCGGGAGTCATCGCCCGTGGGAGCCATTTCCACGTGGCATTCGCCGGTACTGTTGATCCAAGGAGATGACGACCGCAACGTGGACTTTAATCAGATGATTGAACTGGTGCCCATGCTGCGGCAACAGGGAGTGACCTTCGAGCAAATTGTTTTTCCGGATGAGGTGCATGACTTCCTGATGTGGAGCCACTGGATTCACGCCTATCACGCGGGAGCCGATTTCTTCGACCGGAAACTGAAGAGCAGCGTGAGCGGCAGTCCGACCAACGGCAGACAGTAGATGAGCCGCCTTGCGGGGGCCGTGATTGCTTTTTGCGCGGGCGCGGTGGCCGTCGCGGGGCAGAGCAACGTGCCGGTCCGTTCGCTGCACGCGGGGCACTTCACGACCTTCCGCGTGGAGCTTCGCATCCGCAGCGAAGTTGACGGGCAAAAGACAACGACCATTGGCGCAAAAACTTATGTGCAGCCGGTATCGCAGTGGGTGGAACAGAAGATCTCGTGGCTGGCCGAGCAGCATGTGATTTCCGTCGGCGGCGATGGGATTGCGGAAATGGAAGAGATGCTGGAGAAGTTTTCTTCGAGCGAGACTTCGTCCGGCGACGATGCAGAAACGCGGAAGCTTCTTGAGGCGATGGCGGAGGCGATCCAGCCGTGGAAAGTGGTGCGCACTCTGCGCTACCGTGAATCGCCGAGCGGGCAAATCACGGGAGTAGGAGTGGAGGGCGCGCCGCCGCTCGACGAAGCCGCGCCGCGGATCCTGACGGCATGGCTGCTGCGCGCGCTGCGTCCGACGGCCGCCTTGCCCGCGCATCCGTTGGTGGCGAGCCGGCCATGGCAGGAGGCGCGCTCCGTCCAATTTGAGGAGTGGGCCAATACCGCAGGCTCGGAGACCGGCGAGTGGTTGGGCGATACCGGAGCGCTGCGCGTGGGAGGCGAGCCGGCGCTGCAACTCCACGTGATTCAGGAAATTTCGGGCGGAGTGGCGGCGGGCAGCGAAAAGCCGAAGGAAGGCTCGGCGAGAGCGCGGTTCCATGCGGAATCGCTTAGCACGCTGGCGCTCAACGACCTGCGCCTGCTGGCGGCGGCGCGATCCGCGTTGCGCGAGATTGTGTGGACACTCGGTCCCGTGGAGGGGTTGCCCCATCCGCCCCAATTCCGAGGACGCCTTTTGGCGGAAGTGCGCATCCAAGTTTGCGATGAAACTCCGTGCCCTCATCCTGCCGGCGCTGGCTCTGGCGATCACCGCTGACCTGACAAGTTTGCGGGTGAGCGCGCAACGAGCGCCGCAACCCCTGGCACCTCCGCCAGCGCAAAAGCAGCCGGCGCCCCCGGCCGGGCAGAGGCTTCTTCTCACTTCGAAGTATGTCCCCGGGCAAGTGATCCGCTACCAGATGGAGAACACCACGATGACGGAATCGCATCGCGGCGGAGCGGTGCGCGACCCGCAGGGATCGGGAAGCCTGCGCCTAAACTGGAGCGCCATCGTGCGCATGGAAGTGCTCTCGAGCGGCAAGGACGCGCAGGGACGGCCCAGTGGAATGGTGCGCATCAGGTCGAAATACGAAAAATCAGCGGCGACTTCATCCAGCGGCACTTACGATCCCGAAGCGGAAGACATGGCAAATCATTTCCGGTCGCTGGAAGGGAAATCGTTTGAATTCACGCTGGATACGGCGGGCCGGATCTCCGATGTGAAGGGTTTTGAGGGGATGGAAGGGAAGGCCGGAGCGGACGCGGTGCGGCAGTGGATGGCGCAGCTTTCCGCCGGTGCGAGCGCGCCCAGCGGAGGGATTATCGTCGGACAGACCTGGAGTTCGGAGCAGCCGATACCGACGGCGCCGCTTGCGGGACTGGTATGGCGCAGCCACTCCACATATTTGAGAAATGAACCCTGCCAGCCTGCAAATCCCGCGGGAGCGGCGGGCGCGTCCGCGGGCGAAACGTGCGCGGTGATTCTGACCAAGCTGGAGCTGGCCAATACACGTCCGGGGCGCGATACGACCCCGGAGGACTACCGCAAGCGCGGATTGCGAACCGCGGGAACGTGGGCGGGCAGCGGAGACAGTTTGAGCTACGTTTCATTGCGAACGGGGCACCTGGTGAGCGTGACGCAGTCCTCCAAGGAACAGATGGATTTCAACGTGTCCACGGTGCAAGGGGAAGACCGGTTGAATTACCAGGGCAGCGTGGAAAGTCACTCCCACCTCGCGCTGCTTCCTTCCACGAAGCAATAACCCGGGCTCGCGGTATAATGGAGGGTTGCGCGCGGCCCCAGGAACGCGCAGAGAGAGCGCACTCATGCGATTCAAGCTTTCCAGCAGCTATGAGCCACGCGGCGACCAACCGGCGGCCATCACGCAGTTGGTGAACGGCATCCAGGCCGGGGACAAACATCAAGTGTTGCTGGGCGTCACCGGTTCGGGAAAAACCTTCACGATGGCGAAGGTGATCGAGCAGATTGACCGGCCCGCTCTGGTGCTGGCGCACAATAAGACGCTCGCGGCGCAGCTCTTCCAGGAATTCCGCGGATTTTTCCCCTCGAACGCGGTGGAGTACTTCGTCAGCTACTACGATTTCTACCAGCCGGAGGCGTACCTGCCGTCGTCGGATACCTACATTGAGAAGGAATCCACGATCAACGACGAACTGGATAAATTGCGGATGAGCGCGACGCGTTCGCTGTTCGAGCGGCGGGACGTGATTATCGTGGCCTCGGTCTCCTGCATTTACGGGCTGGGATCGCCGGAGGCGTATTACGGCATGCTGGTGATGTTGGAGCGCGGGCAGAGCATTGTGCGCGAGGCGCTGCTCCGAAAGCTGGTGGACATCCAATACGAGCGGTCGGAAGACCTACGTCGGGGAACATTTCGGGTGCGCGGCGACCGCATTGAGATCTATCCGCCCTACGAGGATTTTGCCTATCGCATCGAGATGTGGGGAGACCAGATTGATGTGATTCGGAAGATGGATCCGCTGACCGGGGAATTGCGGGAAGATGGCGAAGCGATTGCGCGCCTGCCCATTTACCCGAAGACGCACTACGTTTTGCCGCCGGAGCAACGCGAGCGCGCCATTCGCGCCATTTCGGAGGAGCTGGACTGGTGGAAGCCGGAATTGGAGAAGCAGGGAAAGTATGTGGAGGCGCAGAGGGTTTACCAGCGCACGATGTTCGATATCGAAATGATGCGCACGATCGGATATTGCTACGGCATTGAGAATTATTCACGGCACATGGCGGGGCGCTTGCCGGGAGAGGCTCCGCCGACACTGCTCGACTATGTGCCTTCGGACTATCTGCTGGTTGTGGACGAAGCGCACCAAACCATCCCGCAAGTGAAGGGAATGTTTCATGGAGACCGCTCGCGCAAGCAGACACTGGTGAAGTACGGCTTCCGGCTGCCATCGGCGCTCGACAACCGACCGCTAACTTTCGAGGAGTTCGAGCACCGCGTGGCGCAAGCCGTCTATGTTTCCGCAACACCCGGGCCCTATGAACTGACGCGGTCAGCAGGGGTGGTGGTGGAACAACTTATCCGTCCCACGGGATTGGTGGACCCGGAAGTGGAGGTGCGGCCCGTGAAGGGGCAGGTGGATGACCTGGTGGAGGAAATCCGCCAGCGCACGGAGAAAAGCGAGCGCGTCCTGGTGACGACACTGACGAAGCGCATGTCGGAAGACCTGGCGGAATATTTCACCGAGGTGGGCATCCGGTGCCGTTACCTGCACAGCGAAGTGGAAACATTGGAGCGCGTGCGCATCTTGCGCGACCTGCGGCGCGGGGAGTTCGACGTGCTCATCGGCATCAACCTCTTGCGCGAGGGGCTGGACCTCCCCGAGGTATCGCTGGTGGCCATCCTGGACGCGGACAAGGAGGGCTACCTGCGCAGCGCGACGGCGCTGATCCAGACGATGGGGCGCTGCGCGAGGCACATCAGCGGCAGGGCGATCCTCTATGCGGACAGGATGACGGACTCCATGACCAAGGCCATTGGAGAAACGGGGCGGCGGCGCGCAATGCAAGTGGCCTACAACACGGCGCACGGCATCACACCGGTGAGCATCACGAAGACCACGGATATGCAGCTGGCCGCGATCCTGGAAGCCGACTACCACACGGTACCCGCGGACGATTACGTCCTGGAAGACATCAAAACGGAGGCGGAGCTTCACCAAGCCATTCAGCAATTGGAGACTCAGATGCACGAGGCGGCCAAGAAATTTGAGTTTGAGCGCGCCGCGGCGCTGCGCGATCGCATCCGCGGGCTCAAGCAGCGGGATTTGGGAGAATTGTTTGCCGCGCCGCCGGCGAAGAAATCAGGGGCCGCCTCGGAGTAGTCCACAGCCTTCCACTACACCAGGCCACGGCGCAATTCTTGCAGCGGATAGAACGTGTCGCGCCACACGATGCCGCCCTGCCAGAGGGTGACGGCTGTCGAGCGGATCAGCATCCAGGAGAGAATGAGCGCCCCCAGCGGATGGGTTAGCCCATAAAGCGGGGAACATTCACTCACAATGGCGGTTGCCGCGTGCACGATGAGCGGGGTCCCGACGGCTCCGGCGGCGGCAAGGAGGGCAACCCAATACAAGAGGCCGTGGCCGGGGGAGAGAACAAGCCAAGCAAGCGCAATCCAGGGCAAGACGCTCATGACGAGGACGCCCACCACCTGGAGGCACGCGTACCAGAGACGGAATCCCGCGACGGCAAAGAAGTTTTTCGTTGTGCCGCGGATAATATTCCCCAACCCGGAGTGCCATCGCACAGTCACGTGATTCAATGCTACGCCGACCTGAGACCGAAACCCGCCACGCTTGACCAACTTGCCGAGCTTCATATCATCGACAACCTCCATGGCCAGCCGGCGATGCCCTCCAACGGATTCATAAGCATTGCGGCGGATGAGCTGAAATGCTCCGATGCCGATGTAGGTGGAGGAGCGCGGGTCGATGGTGCGCCAGGCTTCCTGGCCAATCGCAAAACCCATGGCGAAATAGGTCATGGCGACGCGCTCCCAGAAGCCCTTCATCTCCATCTTCGCGAACAGTGAAAGGTGGTCGAGCTCCTGTTGGAGGGCAATGGCCATCCCGCGGCCCAGCAGGTCCGGAGCGAAATGGACATCGGCATCGGTGAAAATCAGCCAATCGGCGATCGAGGCTTGCAGGCCGAGATGGAGCGCATGAGGTTTGCCCAACCAGCCGGGGGGAAGAGAAGTCACGTGCAGCACGCGGAGCCGAGGGTCGCGCGAGGCGAAGTCATCCAGGATCCGTCCGGTTGCATCGGAGGAGCGATCATCCACGGCAACGACTTCGTAATCGGGATAGTCGAGCGCCAACAGGGTGGCCAACGCTCCTGGAAGTTTTTCGGCCTCGTCACGGGCCGCGAAAATGATGGAGATGCGCGGGCAGCGATCCTTCGCCAGCGGAGCAAAGCGCTCCACATGCGGAAGCCGGTTCATTCCGACGGCGGCGCGCAAGGATTGAATAGCCCAAAGGGTTGCAACCAGGCCGAGATAAATGGTGATGATGAGGAGCAATTGGATTTTCCGTGCAGAGCCTGCTAAACAAGTTATTCTAGCATTCGCGAGGGCCCAAGCGAGGTGATGCGCAATGAGAAAAACGCTGGCCATCATCGGAGCGGGCCGAGTGGGCCGAGCTCTGGGGCGCAAGCTGCACGAAGCAGGATGGCGCATCACGACGGTAGTGGCGCGGTCGGAAGCAAATGCGCGGGAAGCGGTTCGACACATCGGTGCCGGCCAGCCACATCGCAGATTGACTCGACTTGTGCTGGAGGCGGAAACGGTGCTTGTGGCCGTCCCGGATGACGAGGTGTCGCGGCTGGCCGAACGGCTGGCGCGAATGGGCGGGGAGGAATGGCGCGGGAAGGTGGTGCTACATACGAGCGGGGCGCTGGATCACCGCGCGCTGGCTCCTTTGGAAAAGCACGGGGCGGTGACCGGGTCCATCCACCCGATGCAGACTTTCTCGGTGCGTGTTGCGCCGCCGTTGCAAGGTGTGTGGATGGTGATGGAGGGAAAGCCGGCAGCGGTCCGCGTCGCGCGACGAATCGCTCGAGATCTGGGGGGAGTGCCCATCCATCTGCGAAGCGAGGACAAGCAGACCTATCATGCCGCCGGCGTGTTTGCCGCGGCGCACGTTCTTGCCCTGGTGGAAACCGGGAGACGGATTTTGGCGGGCGCGGGGCTGACGCGAAGGCCCGCGACCCGCGCATTGCTTTCTCTCTCGCGTCAGGTACTCCAGAATTACGAAAGGTTCGGGCCGCACGAAGCATGGACGGGCCCCGCGGCGCGAGGGGATTTCAAGACGATTGCAGGACACGTACAAGCGCTGAAGCGATTTCCAGCGGAGTATGGCGAGGCCTACGCGGCGGCGCACCGGCTGGGAGCAAGAGTGCTGGCGCAAAGGCCCGGCGCGGTGCTTGCGAAATTGGAGAGTGTCCTGCCTCCCAGCGGAAATCGAGTGAAGAGGCGGCGCGGTCGGTGACCGAAAAGCAAAATCGCTGATCTGATTTCATATTTCCAGGAACGAAGAGGAGAGAGCCTTGCCAAGTTTGAAGATTCCCGTTGAGAGTCAAACGCTGGCGAACGGATTGCGCGTGGTGGTGTCTCCGGACCGCAGCGCGCCGATTGTAACGGTCGGGGTCTATTACAACATCGGGTTTCGGCTGGAGCCGCGGGGCCGCAGCGGATTCGCGCACCTGTTCGAGCACATGATGTTCCAGGGCTCAGAAAACGCCGGGAAGATGGTGCACATCAAGATGATCAATTCCTCGGGCGGGCACCTGAATGGCTCCACGCATTACGACCTGACGAATTATTTTGAAGCGGTGCCCTCCAACGCGCTGGAGCGCGTTTTGTGGCTGGAATCCGACCGCATGCGCGCGCTGAAAGTGGATGAGGAGAACCTCCGCAACCAACGCGACGTGGTGAAGGAAGAGGTGCGCGTCAATGTGCTCAACCAGCCCTATGGCGGCTTCCCGTGGCTGGACCTGCCGCCCATAGCGTTTCGCAATTGGGCGAACGCGCATAACTTTTACGGAGACTTCGCGGACCTCGATTCCGCGACGCTCGCGGATGTACGCACTTTTTTCCAGACCTACTACATTCCCTCCAACGCCGTGTTGCTGATATTGGGAGACACCGATCCTGCCGAGGCATTCGGTTTCGCGCGGCGCTACTTCGAGAACATTCCATCGGGACCGCCACCGCCCGCCGCGGACACCAGCGAACCGCCGCAGACGGAAGAGCGCCGCGGCACAGTGGAAGAAAAATTCGGCACGCTGCCCGCGGTGGCCATCGGGTATCGCGCGCCGGCGCGCCTTTCGCCGGAATGGTTTGCGTTTGCGCTGCTGGATCAGGCGCTGCACGGAGGCCGCGCCGGACATTTCTACCGGCGGCTGGTGCTGGAGCAGCAACTGGCCGTGGATGCCGGCGGCGACACAGGGGACGTGATTGACTACAAGGGCCCCACGCAATTGGTGACACGGGTGATTTACAAACCGGAAGTAACGGGCGAACACTTGCTCGGGGCCTACGACAAGATTGTGGATGAGGTTCGCACAAAGGGGATCGGCGCGGACGAACTGGAGGAAGTTAAGGTGAAGTTCCGGTCGGATTATTATTCGACGCTCGAAAGCGGCAAGGGCTCCGGTTTCCCGCGTTTCGGTGTGATGCATTACCTGGCATGTTTCACGCTGTTTGATAATGATCCGCAGCTCATCAACACCATCCTGGATGGGTTTATGAAAGTTACGCCTGCGCATGTGCATGATGTGGCGCAGAAATATCTTGCGCCTTCGCAACGCGCGATCGTATTTCGTTTGCCCGCGAAAAAGGAGGCAGCGTGATGGCCAGCGCTGTTCCAAATCCGATTCGCGCGGACATCCCGCCCCTGGGCCCGGAGCGGCCGGTGGTCTGGCCGCAGCGGATCCGGCACACACTTTCCAACGGACTTGAGGTCGTCCTGGTGGAATCGCAAGGGATTCCCAAGGTGACCGCAGAGCTTTTTTTCCGCAGCGGGAATGCCGCGGCTGTCACGACAGGCCTCGCCGAAATGGTGTCCACAGTTGCGCGGACGGGAACTTCCAAGCGGTCGAGCCGGCAGATCGAGGAGGATTTGCGGCGATGGGGCGCGGACCTTTCCACGGGCGCGGGGGCGGACACCAGCGCGATTTCCTTTTCGGGGCTGACGGAATTCGCGAAGCCGCTGCTGCAACTCGTTTCGGAAATCGCGCGGGATGCCGCATTCCCGCCGGAGGAGTTGGAGCGGGAACGGCGCCAGAAAATCGAGGAGCTGCGCATTGCGAGAACCACGCCTGATTTCCTGGCCGCGGAGCGCCTGCGCAAGACGCTCTTCGGCGCGCACCCGTATGCGAACTTCGCTCCGACAGAAAAGCAGGTGGGGGAATACACAAGGGAAGCCCTGGTTGCGTTTTATCGGGCGCATTATCGTCCGGCAAGAGCAGTGTTCGTCGCTGTGGGCGATTTCAAACCGGAGGGATTGCTTGAGGATATCGAGGGGGCGTTTGCGGACTGGACCGGCGCGGCGCCCGCGGCATCCGCTCCACCGGATCCGCCAGCCGCGGCAGGGCGGCGCGTGCATCTGGTCCATGTGCCGGGGGCGGTGCAAACGCAGATCCTGCTCGGAAATATGGCCATCACGCGAAAGCATCCGGACTGGTTGCGTCTGGCGCTGGCCAACAATATCTATGGCGGGGCGTTCAATTCGCGGCTGGTGATGAACATCCGCGAGCAGAAGGGATACACGTACAGCCCGCGCAGTTCGGTCCACGGCCTGCGCCGTCACGGCTATCTCACCATCCACGCCGCCGTGCGCAATGAAGTGACCGCCGCCACGCTCACCGAAATGTTTTACGAGATGGACCGCCTGCGCGCGCTGCCGGTCGGCGAGGCCGAGCTTTCCGACGCGCGGAATTACCAGAGCGGCGTCTTCTCGCTGGGCCTGACCACGCAGGACGGCCTAGCCGGACAACTCGCGACAGTGTACCTAAACGAAATGCCCGAGGATTTCCTGGAGACGTATCGGGAAAAAGTCCGGGCCATCACGTCCGAAGATGTGCTCGCAGCCGCGCGGAAGTACTTCGATTCCGCCAACGCGCAGATTGTGATCGTCGGCGACCGCGGCCAGGTCGAGGAGCAAGCCGCGCTTTTCGGCGACGTGGAAGTGTCCGACGCACAGGGCGCACGCCTCTAGGCGCATCGCGGCAGAAAGGGATTTGGAGATGATTCGGCCGGCGCGACTCGCGTTCGTTGCTGCGGCGGCCTTGTTCTGCGCGATTGTGAGCGCCGCGAACGCGCTCGCGGAGAAGAAGCCGCCGGCCAAGCCCATCGATCTGAATTCTGCGACAATCGAGCAGCTTCAGCAGTTGCCCGGAGTCGGGCTGGCCACCGCGAAAGCCATCGTCAAGTTCCGTGAAAAAAGCGGGCCGTTCCGCCGCGTAGAGGATCTCCTCGCCATCCGCGGTATTAGCAAGCAGCGCCTCGAAAAAATCCGGCCCTACGTCACGATCGGTCCGCCGCCACCCGCGAAAAAGTCCGGCTGAAGCTAAGAGACGAAAGAAGAGGGTTTTCTCGGGTCGAGAATCGGCCCTCAGAGTGACGAAGTGTAGTGTAGAGGAGCCAGCGGCGACGCTGTCACTGCGGCGGCTAGAGGACTTGGTGTGTGGTCTTGGCCGCGGGCGCAGGGAGCGGCACCTGGTCCGCGATGGTGAGGCCGTAGCCGTCGAGGGCCACCACCTTTCGCGGATTGTTGGTGAGCACGCGGATCGCGGTCAGCCCCAGGTCAATCAGGATCTGCGCACCGATGCCGCTTTCGCGCTGGACCAGGCGCTGCCGGGCAAGGTCGCGGTCAAGCTGTCCGCGGGCGTGGTAAAGAATTCGCGGGAGGGCGTTCCCGGGCTGCGCGGCCGCTTCGATGCCGAAGCCGCGGCCGGTGTGGTGCAGATAGACGAACACGCCGCGGTCTTCATCAACGATGGCCGCGAGCGACCGCTCGATGATTTCGTGGCAATCGCAGGTGGTGGCTGCGAAAACGTCGCCCGTGAGACAGTGCGAGTGCACGCGTACGAGCGGCGGCCGCTCGCCGGCCAGCTCGCCGCGGACCAGCGCGACGTGCAGCTCGTTATCCGCTTCGCTCGCGTAGGCAATTATGCGGAAGTCACCGTACCGGGTGGCCAGGACGCTCTCCGCGATGCGCTTGACGTAGCGTTCGTGCTGCATGCGGTAGCGGATCAGGTCGGCGACGGTCAGCAGCTTCATCCCGTGCTGCGCGCAAAATTCCCGCAGCTCCGGAATGCGCGCCATCGTGCCATCGTCATTCATGATTTCGCAGACGATTCCGGCAGGCGATAGCTTCGCGATGCGCGCGAGATCCACGGAGGCTTCCGTCTGCCCGGCGCGCACCAACACACCGCCGTTCCGCGCGCGCAGAGTGTAAACGTGTCCGGGCCTCGCCAAATCTTCCGGGCGTGTCTGAGGATCCGTGGCGGCGAGAATGGTCGTCGCGCGATCGGAAGCGCTTGTGCCCGTCGTCGTGCCACGCCGCGCGTCAATCGGCTCGCAGAACGGCGTGCCAAACGCCGAGGTATTCCTCGGCGAAATGGGCAGCAGATTCAACTCTTCGCAGCGCTGTTCGGTCAGCGTGAGGCAGATCAGTCCCCGCCCGTACTTGGCCATGAAGTTGATGGCCTCGGGCGTCACTTTTTCGGCGGCCATGATGAGGTCGCCCTCATTTTCGCGGTCTTCGTCGTCCACCACGACGACCATGCGTCCCTGGCGAATCTCTTCGACCGCTTCCTCGACCGTTGCAAATGATGGTTTGTCGGGTGACATTTCAGTTCAACCAGAATCGAAGCAGATGGTAAATGCCGGCGCCCATCGCGGCGGCTCCGGGAATGGTCAGCACCCAGACCCACACGATGGAGCGGGTGACGCCCCAGTGAACGGCTGACATCCTGC
>JBGOTC010000033.1:0-15890 GCA_041476305.1 Terriglobia bacterium | reverse complement strand
TGCCTCGCCATGTTCCAGACGCACTGTTACGACTCCTGGCTTTCGCCCGCCGCGCGCAAGTCCGAGTTTTTCTGGTGGTCCCAGCTCGGTGGAACATTGCCCGCTCCGCTTTTCCTTTTTCTGGCGGGCATTTCCTTCGCCATGATGACCGACGGGATGCGCCGCCGCGGTGCCTCGCCAAACGAAGTTGCTCGCAAAACCATGCTGCGCGGCGCGGAGATTTTCGGGCTGGCGCTGCTGTTCCGGCTGCAGGAGTGGTTCCTCGGACTGCCTTGGGCGCCCTGGACGGATCTGCTGCGCGTGGACGTCCTCAATATGATCGGCCTTTCGATGGTGATCATGGGCGTTGTGTGCTGGCTGGTATCCAAAGGATCGGCAAGCCTTCCCGCGTTGCGCTGGAAAAACATTGGTGTCGCGATCGGAATTGCTCTTGGCATCGCCATGGTCACGCCGCCACTGTGGACCACCATGCGGCCGCGGTGGCTGCCATGGTTTCTGGAGTCCTACGTCAACGGAGTGCACATCTACGAAGCGCCCAAGCCCTGGCTCTTCGCATTTTTCCCCTGGAGCGCGTTCGCGTTCATCGGTTTGGCCGTGGGCTTTTTCCTGCTCACGGATTGGGCGCGCGCGCATGAGGCGAAGGCCGTAACGCTGCTGGGCACGGCGGGAGCCGCTCTCGGCCTGTTTGCCTTGCGGCTGGATTCGCTGCGGTTCCAACTCTATTCAACCTATGACTTCTGGCACACCAGCCCTAACTTTTGGGTGATTCGCGTGGGCGTCGTCCTGGTCATCATGTTGGGAGCGTACGCGTGGTGCCGCTGGGGCTTTGGCGCTAAGGGTTTCAGTCCCATGATCCAGCTCGGCCAGACTTCGTTGCTCGTCTACTGGGTGCACATCGAACTGGTTTACGGCGGGTTTTCCATCATGGAGAAAAAGAGCCAGACGGTCGCTAGCGCGTCAGTTGGCCTCTTGGTGATATTTCTTTCGATGCTCGTGCTCTCCATTATTCGCACGCGAACGAAAGGGAAGGGAGCCGCCTTCCTCGCGAAACTTCGCGCCGCGCGCTCCGGAAATACTTAGCGCGATTTTTGCGGTGCAGTTGTCGGTTTTTCCGGTGGCGCCGGGATCTTCACGATAATTTCTCCCGGCCGCGCCAACCCCATATCCTCCCGCGCGATGCGCTCGATCAGGCGCGGGTCGGTCTTGAGCGCGCTCACTTCATCGGAGAGCGTCTGGTTATCCTTGTTGAGTTTCTGCATTTCCGCGCTGAGCTGATTGATCTCCTGTTGTGTGCGCCGCATGGCCAAGAACCCGTGCGAGCCGAAGACGTCGTGAATGGCCAACGCGAGGATGGCGAGGCCCAAAATGGTTCGAAGATTGCGCCGTATGAATGAAGTTTCCTTTTTACGTGGTCTCACAGCCTCAGCCCCCCGCCTTCATCGGTTTCTCGAAAATCCATGCCTTGGTATCCGCGGCAAGTTGCGCCGAGGCGTTCTGCGATCCTGCTTCGGTGTAAACGCGGAGAAGAGGCTCCGTCCCTGACAATCGCAACAAGACCCACGATCCGTCATCAAATTCCAGTTTCAAGCCGTCCGTGC
This sequence comes from Terriglobia bacterium, assembly GCA_041476305.1. Classification (GTDB taxonomy): domain Bacteria; phylum Acidobacteriota; class Terriglobia; order Acidiferrales; family UBA7541; genus DASTCZ01. Next base: position 14,292 of record JBGOTC010000033.1, on the reverse strand, counting down.
GATCCAGCGATTTCACGCGGTGCCCCAGGAACGTCTTGAAGTTCTCCTTGAGTCGTTTGACCGTTCGCGTCTGAACATCCTCCGTCAAATGGAGGTTTGTGCGGATCGGCCAGAATTCCGCGCCCACGCGCTTGAACAAATCCTGAATCAGTTGATCCAGCGTCTTGCCGCGGGCGGCCATCATCTCCGCGACCAGCAGACAGGCCAGGATTCCGTCTTTCTCCGGGACATGGCCGCGGATGGAAAGCCCCGCGCTCTCTTCGCCCCCCAGAGCGATCTGGTCCTTCTCAATTAACTCACCGATGTACTTGAAGCCGACGGGGGTCTGATGGATTTTTCTGCCGTGGAGTTTCGCCACCGCGTCCATCATGTGAGAGGTTGCCACACTGCGCCCGCCATCCATCTTCCAGCCGCGGCTGGTCACCAGGTAATCGTAGAGCAGTGCCAGGATGTGGTTCGGCGAAATCCAGGTGCCGTCGGAATCCAGGATTCCGAAGCGGTCGGCATCACCGTCGGTCGCAAGGCCGACGCTTGCCTTGTTGTCGAGCACGGCTTTCCGGAGAGGAGCGAGGTTCTCCGCTGTGACGTCGGGACCGGTGCCATCAAAGAGGACATCGCGGTTGGCGCGGATCGTTGTCACAGGAATGCCGCGTGCCGCGAAGGCGTGGTCCAGGTATCCAGCGCCGCAACCATGCACGGCGTCAAACACGATGCGCGGCTTTGCTTTGGCGATGAGGTCGAAACGAACCAGCTCGTTCAGCCGCGCGAGATAAGTGTCCCGTGGAGTGATACGAGTGAAATCCTGTGACGCCTGGCTATGCCCTTCAGCGCCGCGCGTGAAATTGCGCTTGGCGAGCTTGGCGGCGCGGGCCTCGATGTCCTTTGTGACCGCGGGAAGCGCGGGGCCGCCGTTTGCGGCCGAGAATTTCAGTCCGTGATACGCCGCGGGATTGTGACTAGCCGTGAAATTGATTGCTCCGGCCACTTTTCGCCGGCGAATCTCGAAGGCAATCGTGGGAGTCGGCGTAGGCGCGTCGGCAAGGAGCACTCCAACGCCCGACGCAGCGAGAATCTCACATGCCGCGCGCGCAAACTCTTCGGCAAAAAAACGCGTGTCATGCGCGACGATCAATACGGGCTTCTTCGCGCGCTTGCGGACATGCCCCGCGATGGCAGTCACGGCCAGCCGAACATTCGCAAACGTGAATTCGTCCGCAATAATGGCCCGCCAACCTGAAGTGCCGAAATGGATAGGAGAATCTGGCATCAATGCCGCCTGGCGCGCTATTGTATCGTGCGGAACAGGCCCGTGGATGCGGCCTTCGCGCGGGTGCCGGAAGAAACAACCCCGTGGAAATCCGCAAGATGTGCTTGGCAGGAACATTTCTGCCCCGGGCCGCTGAAGAAGAGGAGGCGCCATGGCCAAGGGACAAGATGCGATTTTGGTGCTCGTAACATGCAAGTCGGTCGCGCAGGCCTGGAAGATTGCGAAATCCCTGGTGAAGGATCGTCTGGCCGCGTGTGGGAACGTCATCGGACCGCGCGTGACGTCCGTCTATCGCTGGAAGCGAAAGGTTGAAGAGGCCGATGAGTCGCTGCTGATCCTGAAGTCCACGCGGGCTAGATTTTCAGTCCTCGAGCGCGAGATCCGCGCGCTGCACAGTTACGAAAACCCGGAGATTATCGCCATGCCTGTTGTTCTCGGCTCGCAGTCGTATCTTTCATGGATCCAGGAGAGCGTCACCAAGCCCGGCAAGACGCGCCGCTAATTCGCGGCTTTGTCGCCGGCGCGGAATTCCGTCCACGGCCCCGCCTTCATGTCGCGGAGGATGGGCTTCTGCCACGCGAACTCCGGATGCGCCTTCAGGAACGGCTCAGCGAGAAAATCTTCTCCGCAAGGATGCCCGGTGTGCGCGAAGAAGCTGAGCGTTTCCGCCATGCGGCTGTCCATGGCCTTGCCCTGCACGGCGCCGCCGGGATAATGCGCCGCCCAATCCCACTGCGGAATGCCGCGCGTGGAAGTGTCCGTGTGCCCGCAAAGAGTCCGCTCGTCCGCGACATTCTTGGAAAGGACCACGTCGTTGTGGTCGCCGAGGAATTGCCTAGCTGACGCAACGTCAATCTTCCCCTTGGACTTCTGCATAATCTGTTCCCAGCGCGCGCGGCGGGCATTGGCGGAGCTTCCGTGGTTCTGGGGATCGAACTTTGTCTCCTCCTGCATCAATTTCGGATCGCGAGGAAAATTGGATCCCACGAAGTAGCCGTCCTTCGTTCGCCAAACCTGGTGATCCTTCAACCCCAACTCGAATTGAGCGATCTCGCCCGTTTTGCGGTCGCCAATCAGCCAGTCATTGGCATACCCGCCGTTGTTGTGGTCCAGCATGATGCGCACGTAGTCGTCAATGGACGTGGAGTATTGCAGCGCCTTTCGCGCGCGGACGAATTCCGGCACGCCATTGGGATCGTACCCGCTGAATTGCGAAATGGTCGTCTCGGTGATCATGATCCCCGAAGCATTCACGCCGAAATCGTCGTCGCTCGCGATAACCCCCGGAAAGCCATCCATCATGATGCGGAATCCATTGGTGGGAACCACGTCGAACACAATGCGCCAGCGCTCACCTTCCCAGTAATCCGTCCAATTGTTGTGCGCGATGACGATTTTTCCATCGCTGGTGTAGCTGCCGGTGGCTACGAACGCGCTGCAATTGCCGGGGCTTGAGAGGTGCGGCGGATTCGGAATATTGTTCTTCGCGTTCAAGTACGGGACGTAATACCCGGGGATTTCCATGAAGGCGTTGAGCGCGACGATGTCGTCCAGGTCGGCAGTCCCTCCGTTCGCGCGCAAGCCGTTCACAATTCCCTGAAGTTCCTCGCGATACTCCTGCTCGATGTGCGGCCACAGCATGTCGTGCGCGGTGGCGCGGAAAAAATTCCAATCGCGCTTCGTGCGGTGCGTACTGTCCAGTTTGTATGCCGCGAGGGCATCAGCAATTTCCGGCGCCAGGAGATAGCCGTGCTGGTAACCGATGTCGGAGGGAGACCCTTCCACGTGAATGTAAATCCAACCGCCGCGCTCGAAGCGGTAAGCCTTTTCCATGTGATGCGTGGACGCAACGGATGATTGATCTCCATGCCCTGCAGTCGAAGCGGGCGCGGGCCGCGAACTGAAATACCGGATGCCCATCGCGCCGAGGATGATGGTGGCGACAAGAAGCCGCCCTTTCCAAAACCACGCAACGCTACCTGGCATATCAAACCTCCGCGAGCGCGGAGTTCAGATCCGCGATCAAATCCTCGACATCCTCAATCCCAACGGAAAGCCGGACCAGCCCGTCCGTAATTCCAATCTGTTTGCGCATCTCAGAGGGAACCGAAGCGTGCGTCATGGTGGCCGGGTGGGAGATCAGCGTCTCCACTCCGCCGAGGCTCTCCGCGAGCGAGCAGAGCTTCACGTGGTTTAGCAACCGCCGCGCGGGCTCCGTCCCGCCGAGATCGAAGGAGAGCATCGCGCCAAATCCCGTCTGCTGCTTCTTGGCGATGGCGTGTTGCGGATGCGATTCGAGGCCAGGGTGGAACACTCTTTTCACCTTTGGATGCGCTTCCAGGAATTTCGCGATGGCGACCCCGTTCGATTCATGCTGCTTCATCCGCACCGCGAGAGTCTTGATGCCCCGCGATACGAGGAAGCAATCCATGGGCGAAAGCCCGCTCCCCGCCGACCGTTGCAGAAAGTAAATCTTGTCCGCGTCATCCTGCCGCGCGAGGATCGCCGCGCCGCCGGTGCAATCACTGTGGCCGTTCAGGTATTTGGTCATGGAATGCACAACGATGTGAGCGCCCAGCGCGAGCGGCCGCTGAAAATAGGGACTCAGGAAAGTGTTGTCCACCGCGAGGGTGAGCTTGCGCTCATTCGCGAGCTTCGCCACTGCGGCGATATCCGTAATGATCATGGTGGGATTGGTGGGCGTCTCGATGTAAATCATTTTGGTCGCGGGACGAATGGCTTTGGCGACATTTTCGACGCAGGAAGTTTCAATGAAACTGAACTCCAGCCCGAATTGCACCAGAAACTGCGTGCTCAGTCGAATCACCCCTCCATAAACGGCCTGCGAAAGGATGGCATGGTCCCCGGGACGCATCAGCCGGAACACCGAGTCGATCGCCGCCATGCCCGAGGAAAAGACAAATGCCGCGGCGCCACCCTCCAGTTTCGCGACGGTGCGCTCCAGGGCGCGGCGGTTCGGATGCGCAGTGCGCGCGTAGTCGAATCCCTTGTTTTTTCCCAACTCGGTCTGGACGTAAGTGGAGGTCTGATAAATTGGCGGTACAATTGACCCTGTGGAGGGATCCGGTTCCTGCCCTACATGAATCGCGTCGGTGGCAAAGCCCATCCATTCCTCCCCTGTGCACCGGGCGCTTCCCGCGAAACCCTGGCTGCCGGATTCTGATTGCAGAAAGGCCGCAGCTGGCGTAAATGTAGTCGAGGAATCGTTGCGGCGCTGCCGTGTGCGGAATGAAGTTAGCGCAGGTGCGCCGCCCAGTCAATTGAGCCGGAGGCCACCCCGGAGCGATAAAATGCGTCTTACAGGGTGACAATCATGAACGTGCGCTCGAGAACTTTGAAAACCGGGGCATTGCTGGCCGCTGCTGCGGTTGCGTGTGCCGCTTTTGGGCTGCAAGTTGCCGCGCAAGATAAGGACAAGGGCAAGCCGGACCCGGGTGCCATGCTCCAATTGAGGATTGAAGTCACAGCGGGAGAGAAATCCGCTCCTGTGGACATGGCCAGCGTATATGTGAAGTTTCTGGTCAAGCGCGTGATCGGCAAAGACCAGCAAGTGGAGATGAACATCAAGACCAACAAGGAAGGAGTTGCCGTCGCCCCCTCCGTGCAGCGCGGAAAAGTATTGGTTCAAGTGATCGCTGATGGTTGGAAGCCCTATGGCAGTTGGTTTGACGTCACCGAAGATGGCCAGACTGTGAAGATCAAGTTGGAAAGACCGCCGCGCTGGTACTGAAAATCCACCGAAGCCATCCGTGTCACTGCAACTTCAGGTTTTTCCGTAACTTAGGTTTTAATCCCGGAATGAACCCCCGAGTGGAATTTGAATTGCTCTCAGCTCGCGAAGACACTTGCACCATTGTAGTGCAAAGAGCATCAACCGTCGCGCTCACAACCGGTTAGCGAACTCCCACATTCCATTTCCACAAAGTTTTCAACACATCTGTTGAAAATAATTTGCGCGAGAGTGGATTTGGCCTTCACGAACCAAGAACTGCGCGCAGATATCGCGTAATGCCTCTTCTTATCTTGGGGCAATCGTAGAACAGATCCGCAATTGTCAGGCCGGGCGTTCCGCCGAATGACTTTTGACCGCACTTCCCGCGAATGGTAGATTAGCAACGGATCTTCCTTCTGATGCCGCCAACTCCAAACGTTCGCATCACGCGCTTTCGCATGGTGATGAATAACTTGAGGGTGCGCCCGCTGCGGTCGGTGCTGAGCGTCATTGCCGTATCCCTTCAAGTCATCCTCATTCTCTTGATTGTCGGATTGACCACCGGCGTCGTTGCGGACTGGGGCGAACGTGTGGAAGGCGTCGGCGCGGACCTGATGGTAACATCCCCGAATTCGTCCATTTTTTTTGCGTTTTCCAATCCCGTGATGCAGGAATCCATCGGTGAACGCATCGCCAGCCTGCCCGGGGTGGATGAAGTCGCGCCGGTGCTGATCGTTGTCGACCAACACTCCCTGAACGTGGTTTACGGGATTGACCAGCCGAGGTTTGAGGGCCTGAGCAAGGGTTTCAAATTCCTGGCGGGACATGGTCTGGAAGAACCAAATGACGCGATCGCCGATGATCTGGTGGCCCAGGCGCGCAACCTGCACGTAGGGGACACGATCCAACTCGTCAACCACCCTTTCCACTTGGCGGGGATTGTGCTCCACGGCAAAGGCGCTCGCTTCTACGTTTCATTGAAGACCGCGCAGGACATCGCCGGCGCCGACAAACGTGTCTCCATATTCTATGTCCGCAGCAAGGGGGACACGGAGGGAACCCGCGCCTCGTTGGTGGACCTTCTCCCGCGGTATCGCGTCCGCACCATGGCGGAATATATGACGCTGATGACCTCCTCGAACCTGCCGGAGTTGCGGCCCTTCATCCGCGCCTTCGTAATCCTCGGCACGGGCATCAGTTTCCTGGTGGTCCTGCTGACCATGCACACGATGGTAATGGAACGGACGCGCGAAATTGGAATTTTGAAGGCATTGGGCTCCTCGCGGCTGGGCATTCTCGGGTTGATTGAAGTGGAGGCCAGCGTTATGGCCGCGCTGGGCGCCGCGCTCGGCTTGATCGTGACCTACAGCACCCAGGCCGCCATGCACCACTGGTCCCCCACCACTCAAATCCGCATTGAAGCCTGGTGGGTGGTGAGAGCCATCGTTCTATCGCTCGCCGCCGCGGGGCTCGGTGCGCTTTATCCTGCCTACCGCGCCGCGAAGGCCGACCCCATCGAAGCCCTGTCATACGAGTAGTGGAAGCAGCGCGCCCTCGTCGCGGGGCATCTCACCTACTATATGGTGCAGCAGTGGTTTTCCATCGGACAATCCCATTGCGCGGCGCTCCAAGAACTGGTAGAAAACAATTGCGCTGGGGATTGCGCTTGAGCGATTTGGAGGGTCGGCCTGCGCTCGCGCCTTTTCCGGAGGTTGCCCCTGGATTATGCAGAAAACATGGAAAGGTCTAGCAAGGAGGAAAGAGATGTCTAAGCGAGTGATCGGTTTCCTGGGCCTGGCGATGCTCTTCGCGCTGGTGGCCTATGCGAGTGATCCCTGGAAAGAAAAGGATTTCAAGGATTGGGATCAGAACGATGTTAAGAAGATTTTGACCGATTCTCCCTGGGTCAAGCCCGTGCAAATTGGAGGGGGCGGCAGCGCCGCGCCCGGCTCGGCTTTGACGCCCACCGGTGACGCGGCTCACCGTGACCAAACGTCCGTCGCGGGGGACAGCGGCGGGAGTGGTGGAGGTGGCTCGGCCGCAATGATGTTCACCGTGAGCTGGGCCTCTGCGCGGACTTTCCGCGAAGCGCTGGCGCGTAATAAGGAACTGAACGGCACCCCTGCGGAAGAGGCGCGCAAGAACCTGGGCGCCACGCAGGAGACGTTTATTATCCTTGTCCGTGGAAACAACCTCGGCGGCTTCGACAAACTGGGCGAAGTGGGCTTGAAGGAGAAGGCCTACCTCATGGGCAAGAAGTCCAAGGAAAAAGTCTCAGCCACCCGCGTCATCCTGCAAAAGGGCCCCGATGGGAAGCGATCCACCGCGATCATTTTCGAATTTCCAAAAAAGGCCGCGAGCGGAAGTGATGTAATCGGCGCCGAGGAAAAGAGCGTCGAGTTCTTCACCCCGGGCGGCAACGCGGAGCTGAAAGTCGGGTTCGACCTCACCAAGATGGCGGACAAAACAGGCAGCGATTGGTAGAGCTCTCTCTGGCGGCGTGGAGGCCTGAGCAATTGTTTGTGCGCGCCTCCGCGCTGCTTGAACCTCGGACGGGCGGAAAGTATTCATTTTTCTAAAACGGAGGATTGTAATGAATAAGCGCAAATTCGAATTGTTGATCGTCGCCGCGCTGCTTGCCGGCGCGCCACTATTGGCGCAGTTCGGCGCCGGAATCCCGTCATTTAGCGGCGTGTGGAACCCCGTTGTCGGATCCGGAGCAGTCTATGAAATGACCGGCAAGGACAAAGTGCCGCACCCGATGACCATAGCCATCGTGGGCAGGGAAATGTTTGACGGCAAAGAAGGATTTTGGGTGGAAATGATGTTTGAGGAACGCGGTCAGCCGATGGTAATTCAAACATTGAAAGTTAAGGACGGCGACATCGTGAAGGATGTGAGGTCCGCATTCCAAATGGGTGATAAGCCGCCCATGGAAATGTCCGGGATGATGGCCGGAATGATGGGCGGACGCGGCTCTGCAACGCCTGCGTTGGCGGATTTGCGCACAGCCAATGAACACATTGGAATGGAGTCCGTCACAACTCCTGCCGGAGTGATGCAGGCCGACCATTGGAAGAAAAAGGACGGATCGGGCGAAGCGTGGCTCTCACCCGCGGTTCCACCCTGGGGGCTCGTCAAGTCTATCGGGAAGGACAATACGATGGTGGTCATAAAGGTCCTGACCGACGCGAAGTCGCATTTCAATGGCAAGCCGGTTCCATTTGATCCCTCTGTGTTCATGGGACGCGGGCAGGGGCAATAGTCGCGGTCCTTGGAGGGGCCATCAGAGTGCCCCCGGTATTAGTGGACAACTCGAATTGAACTGAGGCGTCCGCAGCGGCGGGCGCCTCTTGTTTCTTGCACGCGAAGCAGAGCCTCATCGTTGTGGAGAGTCCCGGGAGCCAACCATGCCGCCAGCCGAAGAAAAGTTTTATCGCGCACGCATTGTGGAGCGAGTGGACTTTTCCGAAGATCTCTGGAAAATCCGGGTGGAACCCGGCGGCGAATTCAAGTTTGCTCCGGGGCAATACGCCACGCTGGGCGTGCAAACTCCCGAGAAGCATATCGAGCGCGCCTACTCCATCGTTTCCTCGCCCTATGAAAAAGAGGTCGAGTTTTTTTTCGAGTTGGTCCCGCAGGGCGAACTCACGCCAAAACTCTATCTCTTGAAAAATGGCGACACTTTGACCTTCAGGAAAATCTCCAAGGGGAGATTCACGCTCGACAGAAAAAGCGGTCACACCCACCACTTGCTGCTGTGTACCGTGACGGGCGTCGCTCCATTCATCAGTTATGTCCGCACCATGTATCGCGATTGGAAAGACGGCAAACTCGAAGGCGGCCACAAACTGCATCTCCTCTTCGGCGCCAGCCGTTCCTGGGAGTTTGGATATCACGAAGAATTGACGCGTGTGGCCGCTGAAGTACCCTGGCTTTCCTATGTCGCGACCATTAGCCGCCCCTGGGAAGATACGAAATGGAACGGCGAAACAGGCCGCGTGGATGATCTCATCAGGAAATATGCCGACCAGATGGAACTGACGGGCCAGAACACCACCGCATACTTGTGTGGACATCCTACGATGATCGAAAACGGGAAGGGAATCCTCCACCGCCACGGGTGGGAGAAGGGCTCCATGTTCGAGGAAGTCTATTTCATCCCCGCAAAAGATACGCAGAAATAATCCTTCCGAGGTCTGCATGGGAGGGCACGAATTCGGTCTGGGGGGCACGAGTTCGATCTTGGGGAGTGAAGCCTTCGACCTGAGGGAGGGCACGACTTTAGTCGTGCCGCTAGCTCTGCCTTTCCCGTGGGTTTTAGCCCCTGCGGCCTCAGTTTCCGCTGAACCGCTGCGTCAACACTTCCGCCGTATCGTAAACCGCGCGCAACGGCACCCACACCTTGACGTGTTCCCGCGGCGAGTCTTCCTCAATTTCCAATCCACTCCCGACCTTGGTAACTAGGATGTGTTCGCGGTCGCTGCGGACTTCCACCAATACAAAATCCGGCAGCTTGACGAGTTCCGTCGCCGCAAGCTTCAGTGTCGGCAGCAACCTCTGAATTTCTTCGTCGATTTTGGAGAGCTCCCGCCGCGGCACAAAATGCGCGGCGACCATTCCGAGCGAGGCCGGCGCGATGAGGTGCAGGTGCGTCCCGCCTTCTCGGTACTCATCCACGGAGACATGGACAAACCCATCCTGCACCGCGTAGGCCGTGGTCAACGCCGTGAATACCAGAAATCCCATGGCAAGCTTCGCAAACATGGTCTCCGCCTCCTTTCGGGCGCCGCGGGGCGCCCTTAGTCCGCTGTGTTCTTGGAATCGAGCCACACGCGCACGGTCTGCTTGCCGTCCTTCACACTCACAAGTTCCGTGTCGCCATGGCTCGCGAGGGCGCGCAGAGCCGCGACGATATCCAGGTCATGGCTGCCGGGCGCCACCAGCGCATCCACCACCGCCATCGGGACGCGCACCAGCACCTCATTCTTGCTGCCGTTTTTCCATTCTGTGGCGTTGATCACTAGGTGCCCGTTCTCCTTCGCCACGCGCACATCGTGTTCATGGCTCTTCACCGTGACAAATTCGCCGTCGTGCGAGTTCCGCACCGCATCGAGCATGGCGCGCAGGTCCACGCCGTTCAGGTCGGCATGGCCAATGTTGACGTGCCCGTGATGCAGCCGGTCGTGGTCCACGTTTGCGATAATCACTTCGGCGAGCCCCAGGGGAATGTTCACGCGGACCATTTCGCCCTTCCCGCCCGAGTCATCCACACGGACATGGAGCCAGCGGTCATTCTGGTTTGCTTGCGCTGTCTGAGCGCGCAGCCCGCCGATGGTCAGGAGACCCATGGCCAGGAGCGCCAGGCCTGCCATTGCAAATCGCCTTGTTTGAAAATGGAGTTTCATTGTTTGCCCCCTCCCCGGGTGTTCTGCAATATGTTACGCACGCTCTCGCTGATAAGTTCCAGTCGCGCCCTCGATTTGATGCTGGGAAGAATGTCTGGGTGGTCTTTGGTGGATTCATCGCCTTCGTAGGGGCGGGTCTTCGAGACCCATCCGCTTTTTGCGTCAGGGAGAGTGAATCCACGATTACTTGCGAACGGGGGGCGCGACTTCAGCCTGCCTGCCGGCAGGCAGGTCGTGCTCTCCAGTTCCCGCTGGCACGTGCTGTCCGTTGGCTGTTCGACACAATTCCACGGTGGTATCATTCGCTCGACTTGGGTATTTCGTACGGGAATGCTTTAAAAGCAGCTCCATCCCCTGGGACGTTTACGCGAACGGAGGCTCCTCATGGCTTGGATCGTCACGAACATTCGCTGGATCATGATTTTGTCGGGGGCTCTGACGAGTACGATGATCTACGCCGCGATCGCGCCAGAGGCGGCGCTGAATTCGACTTTTGGAGAGACGTTGAAGGGGCCGGTCGCGCAGGTCGTGGTGCGCAACTGGGGCGCGCTGATCGCCCTCATCGGGGCAATGCTGATTTATGGTTCCTTCAATCCGCCAGTTCGCCCGCTCGTCCTGATTGTCGCGGGCGCCAGCAAAACGGTCTTCATCACCTTGGTTCTCTCGCAGGGCAGCCGATTCCTCACCCACCAGGCCGGAATTGCGATCGCCATTGACTCCCTAATGGTCGTGCTGTTCGCATGGTATTTGATCGCCGCGCGCGGCGCGGGACGCAATGTCTCCCAACTCTCCTAACTATACGGGCGAGCGACGAATAATCCGTACTTCGTGGCGTTAAGGATTCGCCCTTTAATTCGAACGGCGCTCCCCATTCTCCTCTCCTGTTCGAAAGGTCACGTCTTTCGAATCACTGTATGGCTCATACTCTTGCAAAAAGATGGGGGGGAGGTGTGATCCGGGCGGCGAGAAGTTATTCGCGGACAGGCTTCAGGAGGAGCACTCCGAGCGGCGGCAAGCGCAGGTTGATGGAGTATTCCCGCCCGGTCCAGGGGATGCAGTCGGCGGTGACGACTCCCATGTTTCCCGCGTTCGAGCCGCCATAGGCGGCGGAATCGGAATTGAGAATCTCGCGGTACTTGCCGGGACGCGGAACCGCCACGCGGTAATTCTCGCGGAGCACGGGCGTGAAGTGCGCGACGGCGATGACGATGTCGTCCGGGTTTGCCGCACGGCGGATGAACGAGAGGACGCCGGCATCGGCATCGGTGCAGTCGAGCCACTCGAAACCCTGCGCCTCGAAATCAATTTCGTGCAGCGCGGGCTCGGCGCGATAGACGCGGTTGAGATCGGAAACAAGCTGTTGGATGCCGCGATGCGGCGAGTAGTCAAGCAGGTGCCAGTCGAGAGATTTGTTGAAGTCCCACTCGTCCCGCTGGGCGAATTCGCTGCCCATGAAGAGCAGCTTCTTGCCGGGATGCGCGTATTGATACGCAAGCAGCAATCGCAGGTTGGCGAATTGCTGCCATGAGTCGCCGGGCATCTTATTGATCAGCGACCGTTTGCCGTGGACGACTTCGTCGTGCGAAAGCGGCAGGACGAAGTTTTCCGTGAAGGCGTAAATCATGGAGAAGGTCAAACTGTTGTGATGGTATTTGCGGTGGATGGGGTCCTGGGTGAAGTAAGCCAGCGTATCGTTCATCCAACCCAGGTTCCATTTGAGGGTGAATCCGAGCCCTCCCAAATAGGTGGGGCGGGAGACGCCATGCCACGCTGTGGATTCTTCGGCGACCATCAATGCGCCGGGATAGCGCGCGTGCACCACTTCGTTGAGACGTTTCAACAGCGCGATGGCGGCGAAGTTCTCGCGGCCACCAAATGCATTGGGGATCCATTCTCCCGGTTTCCGGGAGTAATCGAGATAGAGCATCGAAGCGACGGCGTCAACACGCAGCCCATCGATGTGGTATTTCTCGAGCCAGAACAAGGCGTTCGAGATCAGGAAATTCTGCACCTCGATGCGGTCGTAATTGAAGACCATGGTTCCCCAATCAGGGTGGCGGCCCTGCCGCGGGTCAGCATGCTCGTAAAGATGCGTGCCGTCGAATTCCGCGAGCCCGTGCGCGTCGGCCGGGAAATGCGCGGGGGTCCAATCCAGCAGGACGCCGAGGCCCTCCTGGTGGCAGCGGTCAATGAAATGCATCAGGTCGTGAGGCGACCCGTAGCGGCTGGTCGCGGCGAAATACCCGATGGTCTGGTAGCCCCACGAGCCGTCGAAGGGATGCTCTGCAATCGGCATGAGTTCGACATGCGTGTAACCCATTTTCTTGACGTAAGGGATGAGCAGATCGGCAAGCTCGCGGTAGGTCGGCCAGCGGTTGCCGTCCTGCGTGATGTGTTTCCAGGAACCTGCGTGTACCTCATACACGGAAATCGGCGCAGCAAGCCAATTCTTCGCGCGGCGGGAATCCATCCAACGCTGGTCGGCCCAGGCGTAGCCGGACAATTCAGTAACCACCGAACCGGAGCGCGGCCGAAGCTCGGCGGAGAATCCATAGGGGTCTGCTTTCAGAAGCGGGAGCGCTGCTCCGCGGGGCCGGATTTCAAATTTGTAAATCGCGCCGGGCGCGACATCGGGGAGGAACAACTCCCAAAGACCGGATTGGCCCAGAGGGCGCAGGGGACGCACTCTGCCATCCCACAAATTGAAATCGCCGACGACGCTGACGCGCATGGCGTTGGGAGCCCAAACGGCAAAGTGGGTTCCCGTCACCCCAGCGACGACACGCGGGTGAGCGCCGACTTTTTCGTAGGCCTCGTAATGAGTGCCCTCGCCGATGAGATGAAGATCGAAATCGGTCAGGAGGGGAGGGAAGCAGTAGGCGTCAAAAACTTCACGGGTTGTTCCGTCGGCGTATTTCACCCTGAACTTGTAGCCCCCGGGGATGGCGCGCGCTGCGGTCGCGCCGGGCAATCTCGCTTCAAACACTCCCGCAGAGTGGATGCGTTCAGTAGGGAAAATCTCCGGGGATTCACCGGCGCCGGCGGCCAAGGACACTTGCACCGACGTCGCGCCGGGGAAAAACGCGCGGATAGAGAGCGCTCTGCCTTCGGGGGACGCGACCGGATGCGGCCCCAGCAACGTGAAGGGATCGGACAATTCGGCGCGGAGGAGAAGCTCTATGATCTGAGTGAGTTTGTCGGCAGGAGCGACGACGCTGTGCGCAGGGGAATCCTTTCGGCTCCCTGCACGGACAGATTTCGTCTCTTCCGTCTTTGACACCCGCTGCGCTCCTCGAAAAGTGATGGACTCTGTGGCGGGAGACCATTCTAACGAATCGCGGGGGGCGGGCCAAATGAATGTGGATTTCACTTTCCTTTGCGGGTGTTGGAAGCCATTGTCGAACGGGCGGGTTTCGGGCTACAGTTCAGCGTTCGATTTGGGCAGGGAGGAGAATTGCCGCTCGCTCTCGATACAATTGCTTTCGGCTATCCGGCACCGAGGAGGAATCACACCGAGCCATGCGACCATGCCTTCATGACGGGTTCAGGACTGTTGTTGCGCTGCTTTTGGTGCTCGCGATGACATCCTCGCCATTCGACGCGCAACAGAGCCCGCGGAAACCTCCCGTCGCGCCGGTGGATCGCCCCACCGGGCGTTCCATGGTCATCACTCAGGAGGGTATCGTGGCCGCGGAATCCCCGCTGGCGTCACAAGCGGGCGTGGAGATGCTGAAGCGCGGCGGGAACGCCATCGATGCGGCGATTGCCGCGAATGCGGTGATGGGAGTGGTGGCGCCGATGTCCAACGGGATCGGCGGCGATTTGTTTGTGATTGTGTATGAGGCGAAAACCGGCAAACTTTATGGCTTGAATGCCAGTGGATG
>JBGOTC010000032.1:0-16264 GCA_041476305.1 Terriglobia bacterium | reverse complement strand
GTCCTGGAAGGAGGTGGCGGTCTCGTCGGCACGCGCCCCTATCGTTCGCCGCACCACACCATCAGCGATGCCGGACTCATCGGCGGGGGCACCATTCCGCGGCCCGGGGAAGTTTCCCTGGGTCACAACGGAGTTCTGTTCCTTGATGAGCTTCCCGAGTTCGAGCGCAACGTTTTGGAAGTATTGCGCCAGCCGCTCGAGGAGGGCGCCGTGACAATTTCCCGCGCCGCCATCTCCGTCACTTTTCCTTCGCGTTTCATGCTCGCCGCGGCGATGAACCCATGCCCGTGCGGCTTTTTCGGCGACCCAACGCGCGAGTGCCGCTGCACTCCGCCGCAAATCGCCCGTTACGTCTCCAAGATCTCCGGCCCGCTGCTTGACCGCATCGACATCCATATTGAAATCCCCGCCGTGAAATACAAGGAGCTGCGCAGCCCCACCGAATCGGAAGGCTCTGACGCCGTGCGGGAACGCGTTGTCGCAGCTCGATCCATCCAGCTTGCCAGATTCGCGGGAGAGAGAATCTATGCCAACGCGCAGATGTCCTCGCGGCTTCTCCGCAAGCACTGCTCCATCACCGCCGACGGCGAAAAGCTTCTCGAATCGGCCATTTCGCGCCTGGGGCTTTCCGCGCGCGCCCACGATCGCATCCTCAAAGTCTCCCGCACCATCGCCGACCTCGACTCCGCGCCCAGCATCCTGCCCAAACACCTCGGCGAAGCCATCCAATACCGCACATTGGATCGCACTTACTGGTCCTAATTTTTTTCGGGGTCTTGCTGCAGCTAGCGAGGATGTTCCACTTGATTCTTCAACGTGGCGAGCGTCCCATCCCAAATCGCCGTGAATTGACGGAACCATTCCACCTGCACACGCTGGAGCGCCGCCTCATTCAGGCGGTAGCGCTGCTCCCGCCCCACGCCTTCCACAGTGACCAGGCGCGCCCCGCGCAGCACTCTCAAATGACGCGAAACCGCGGGCCTGCTGATGCGCGGGAATCCGCGCGCGATTTCCCCCGCGCGGCAGTATCTCCGTCTCCCGAGCATTTGCAGGATCCCGCGCCGCGTGGGGTCTGCAAGCGCCTTGAACGCATCAATCCGCGGGCTACGACGCACGTTTCTCATCAGGGGGTCACAATTTTCTTCAACGCATTTAGTTGCCGCATATTCCAGCCCCCCTCGTAGGACGCCAGATCGTCGCTGCCGCCCTCGCCGGTGCGTTCAAATCCATGGTGCATCAGCTCCACATAAGTCCCGCCGAGCGCGGCCGTCAGCCGGAGCGTAATCAGCGTCGGCTTCAGCCAACCCTGGTTGGGAATCCAGTCACACTCAAACGTCAGCTCGCGTCCCGCCTCAAACACGATAATTCTTCCGCCATACCGCATCGGCGCCCCATTGAACAGCACTTCCATCTCGATCCGGCCACCGAGATGGGGCTCATACGCCGACAGGCGTTGCCCGTTCCCGCTGCCCGCCAAAGGAGGCCCCAGAGTGAATCCCCACCAGCGGTCCATGCGCTCAAATGTGGTGAATTCCTCCCACACCAGTGCGGGTGTTGCTTTGATGTGGATCGATCTCCGCACCATGAGGATGGTCTGGCCGGCATTCGTCATCTTTCCCCCTGAGAAACGCGTGGCGATATCGCGCACAATGAGTAACATAAGTGTTACATATATTTCCAACTCCCGTCAACCTCACTCCCGCCCCCGATTTCATTGACTTCCCACGGAACCCTGTGCTACCCATTACATCCACCTTGAGCCCTGCTTCCAACTGCCGTTCCAATTCCGGCACTCAGCGCATCGAAATCACTCTCGAATCGCTGCTGGATAGCGTCTCGCTCGCCGAGGATGTCTGTACGCGCATCGCCGGAGCCGCCGGCTTCGACGATGACGACTGCTTCAAAATCGGCATGTCCGTTCGCGAAGGGGTCATCAACGCGTATAACTACGGCAGCCAGAAGCAGCGCGACAAGAAAATCTTTCTCACTTTTGAGCTGACGCCGGACAAATTGATCGTCCACGTTCGGGATCAGGGCCGCGGCTTCAACCTGGTTGATGTTCCGGACCCGCTCGCCGACGAGAATCTCCTGAAGAGTTCCGGCCGCGGCATTTTCCTGATGCGCTCTTTCATGGACGAATTCGACGTCCGCCACGCCACCGAGGGCGGCGCCGAAATTGTGATGGCCAAGCTCCTGCGCCATCAGGCGCAATCGCACCCGCAGCCCGGATCACAGCAACAGCAGCACAACGATCCTCGCGCCACCTGACCCACACCCCGGAAGGAGTTGTCCCCTTGAAATTTCGCGCTGTTCCCCGGAACGACGGCGACGTCCTCATCCTCGACTTGACCGGCACTCTCTCCCTCGGCGAGGGCAGCGCCACCCTGCGCAACATCATTCGCGGCTATATTGACCAGGGGCACCTTAAGATCATTGCCAACATGGACGGGGTGGACCACCTCGACTCCAGCGGCATCGGCGAACTGGTCGCCGCTTACACGGCATTGAAGCGCAAGAGCGGTGAGCTCAAACTTTTGAAGCTCAGCAAGGCCGTGGATAACGCGCTCCTCATCACCCGGCTGTACACCGTCTTTGATATCCACAACGACGAAGCCACCGCCGTCGCCGCCTTCCATTAGCGCCTTGCCCGCCGCGGCCTTTTTTCCGATTGTGATAGGATGTCTGTTTCCGGTTTGACCCGAGGAGCTGAACTGTGGCGCAGCATATTTCCCGCAAGGATTTGAAGACCGATGAAGTCCGCGCCGGCTTCGTTCATGGAGCCGAAGCCGTGGCCTCCCATTGGAAGCTGGTTGGCTGGCTCGCTACCGTCGCGCTCGTGGTTGTCGCCGCGATTCTCGGCTGGCGCTTCTATTCCCAGAGCCAGTCCAATAAGGCTTCCGCCGAGCTTGCCGCCGCAATGAAAATTTTCGATGCCCGCATCCGCGCCAATGGCGAGCCCGCGCTCACCCCGGAAGAAATCTCGTATGTGGACGACAAGAACAAGTACGAGGACGCCTCCAAGAAACTCGCCGCCGTCGCCGATAAGTACGGACGCACTCGCCCCGGCCAGCAGGCGCGTTATTACGAAGCCCTGTGCTACGAACGCCTGGGCAATCTCGAGAAGGCCTCGCAGCAGCTTTCCTCGATTGCCAACAGCAGCAATGCGGATCTTGCGCCGCTCGCCACGTTTCAACTCGCCCTCGTGGACCTCAAGATGGGCAAGGACAATCTCGCCATCCAGCTTTATCAGCAGTTGATGGCCAAGCCCACGGTGCTTGTTCCCAAGCCCACGGTCATGCTCGCCCTCGCGGATTACTACCGCCTGAAGAATCCGCCGGAGGCTATTAAGGTCCTCAACCAGATCAAACAGGAGTTTCCCGACTCCGCCGCCGCCGACGAGGCCACCAAGCGCCTCGAACAACCTTCCGGCCAGTCCTAAGAAGCACGCCATGGTCAGCCGACCAGCGCCGCCCGCTCCGCAAACTCCACTTGCTCCCTACGCCATGGATGTCGCGCACTCCCGCGGCCGCCGCTATCCCGAGCCGGAGCATCCCTACCGCAACGCCTACGCGCGCGACCGCGACCGCGTCATCCACTCCCGTGCCTTCCGGCGCCTCGAGGCCAAGACGCAGGTCTTCACCGTCCGCTACTCGGACCATTTCCGCAACCGCCTCACGCACACTCTGGAAGTCGCGCAAATCGCACGCACCGCCGCCGGCGCGCTCGGCCTCAACACCGATCTCGCGGAAGCCCTCGCTCTGGTCCATGACATCGGCCATCCTCCCTTCGGCCACGCCGGGGAGCACAAGCTCGATGAGCTGATGCGGGCGCACGGCGACCGCTTTGACCACAACCTCCACGCGCTGCACATCGTGGAGCAGTTCGAGCAGCGCTACCTCGCCTTCCCCGGCTTGAATCTTACCTATGAAGTGCGCGAGGGTATCGTCAAGCATTCCCGCGACTACAGCGCCACGGAATTTCCCGCGCTCGCCGAGTATCAGCTCGATCTGCGCCCGCCGCTGGAAGCCCAGCTCATCGATTTGGTGGACGAAATTGCCTACAACACCGCCGACCTGGACGATGGCCTCGAAGCCGGGCTCCTCACCATCGAGCAAATCCTGGCCGGCGCGCCGCTCATCGCTGATTTCTACTCGGCTCTCGACCGCGCCCACCCCGAGGCGCGCGACAAGCTCAAGTTCAATGAAGCGCTGAAGCGCACGCTCGATTACTTTGTCACCGACCTCATCGAATCCACGCGCCGGCGCGTGCTCGATTCACGCGCCGCCAGTGTTGACGACATTCGCCGCGCCCCCGCCCGGATCGTGGGCTTCGGCCCGCAGGCACGCACGACCTCCTCTCAGCTAAAGGTCTTCCTCTTCACAATTCTCTACAATCGCCCCGAAATCGTCGATGACCGTGACCGCAGCATTGCCGCGCTCACCCAGCTCTTCCACCACTACATGGCCCACCCGGATTCCATGCCGGCGTATTACGCCTTGGAAGCGAAGCGCCAGCCCGCCCACCGCGTCGTCTGCGATTACATCGCTGGCATGACCGACCACTTCCTCCTCCGCACGCACCACGAACTCCTCCCCTAGCTCCAGGGAGGGCATGACTTTAGTCGTGCCAAAAATCGCGGTCCTTTAGAGGGCTTCAGCCCCTGCGGGCCGTAGGACCTCCTTCGCGCCTTTTGCGTCTCTGCGGTGAAACTTTTCCTCCACCTCTCCCATTCAGCGCCAGAATTCCTCCATTCAATGCAGAATTTCGCCGTGCGCCGCATTCCAATTGTTGATTCGCGCAATCTGTGCCAACATCAACGCTCGCAGGAGAATGCCCGACATGCGATTGACAGAGAACAATTCGGTCATTGGCCACCCAGCTTGGCTGGGATTCGTTGGCTTCGGTCGGGCGTTGTCCGGTTTCTTCAGTTAACGTTCCGCGTTCTTCCTGAAGCAATCCAGTCATTTTGATTCGTGGGTGGAGTGTATTTGTCTGTCTTGAATTTCAAACAGCCGCGGTCGGGTGTTTTCTTGCGATTTTCCTGGGGGAGGCCTGACTTGCCCCCGTAGGGCCCGCCTTTAGGCGGGCCGCACCTTGAGGGGAGGTGATCCAAATGGTATCCATCAAAGTGAAGGGCGGAACGCCGGTGAGCGGCACTTCGCTGTGCTACTCGTGCGAGTGGTCGCATGTGACGAAGGGTTATCGCGACAGCGAAGAAATCGTTCGCTGCCGCCGTGTCTATCCGCATTTCCTTGTTGCGTTCCCGGTCCGCGAATGCACGGGGTATAGCGATCGCACTATGGGCTCAAAGGAAGACATGGAAAAGATCGCCTGGATCCTGTTGTCCGACCGTACGCACCGCAAGGCCGGTTTCGTCAGGACGGAAGAGTTTCGCCGCCTCTTCGGTGACGACGAAGAAATAACTCCCTAGCCGGGTGCCTCATCCCTCGTAGTCCAACGGTGGGGCATCCGCTCTCTCTCTGAACGCTCTGTCCATGCTATCCCACACATCGCACGCCGGAATCGCTATCCCGAAGCACTTCTCGATCTTTCGCTTCATGTAGGTCGATTCGATATTGGCGTACCGGGCTCGTGCGTGCCGGACCTTCTGTTCGCCTTCAAAACTTCCCTTGCTTTGGAGGGTGTCCCTCCACCCACTTTCTCAGATTCGCTTGAAGTGTCTTCCTGTTTGCTAGACCTTTTCTGATCCAGTCAAGGTAGGCATATCGTCCGCGTTCTTTGTAGTCTTCCCTGACTGAAGGCGGTAACGCATCCACCAAATCCATACCTGTAATATCCAAGAAAACCCAGAATGCAACATCTCCCACTGCAACTCGTCCCGCGTGTGGGGCTTGAGTAGGATCCTCCATTCCAGTTCTGTCAGTCACTTTTGCGATGAGACATGGAATCATTGCGTTGCCGCGTTCCCGAAATTCCCCATACACGCTGTCTATCCCTTTGAATGCATCGGGAGCCGATTCATCTCGCTGAAAAGGAAGTCTCTTGATGAATCGAATCTTGTCGCACAGTTGGCTGTTTTCGTTTGAGCCGCGATCCTCAGTGACGGGTCGCGAAGGCCTCACATTTGGTGGGGCGACATTAGCCTCCCGAATTTCAGTCACCACAAGTTTTGTTCTGCAACATCCCATATGGCCCCAATTGGGTTCGTAGGACTTCCGGAGAGCCTCAGGCAATCGGGGATCGGGCAAAGGTGGGCCGTAGAATTCACCCTCAAGAACGACCGAGGCTCGGCCTGACCGATCAAGAAGGTCCCAAAGCTTTTCCTTGTTGGATTCTGACTTCAACTCAAACTCCACCCACGTGGTCTGGTAGGGCGTGACCTGGCACCCAGATTCCTCAAGCCTCGAGTTTTCGGGCCCCCTCACATACACACTGGAGAGCAAGACTTGCACGTGTTCCCCTCGAGCGACATTCCGTTGCAGGTCGCAGAGAGTCGCTGTCTTTTCTTGCTTTGATTGCGCAATGCACGTCGCTGAGAATGAGCATATGGAGATCATGCAAAATGTTCGCAAGAAGGAAGTGGCCCAGCCCATCATCCTGTTTTTCCTTTGACCGGACATTTCGCGTAGAGAATACCACTGCGAGAATACATCGAGTAAGGAAGGGAATGTAGCTGGATGTGGTGTTGCGAGTAACGCAGTTTCGATCGTTCCAAGTTAACCTTCGCGTAGGCCGCCTATTGTTTCGGAGCGGAGCCCGGATCGAGCAGCAGATCATTGCTCGCGATACACCAATGATGGTCGTGATCCACGATCGATAGATACGTCTTCTTCTTCGCGTCCGGTGGGGCCCCCAGATCCTTTGTGATGCGTTGCGGCTTCGCGTCCGATTTCACGAAGCCGCTGATGGAGCTGCCGTTGTACCCCTCGCCGGTTTCCTGGATGGCCATCTGCCCATAACCAATTGTCACAGCCGGATTCGACGTGACGGTGAAATGAACAGCAGCCGGCGAATCAAATGCCAAATCGCTGATGTAAAACGGAGCCCCTTTTGCAAAAGCCTCTTCGGCGCTCTTGAACGTGATCCCAAAGCTGCGATCAATGGAGATCCCCGAGGACGGCGGATCGGGATCCTTCGCTTGGGTGAAGAGCCCTCCCTTCTTCATCACAAAAATGTACGACTGGCCGTCGCTCGTCATGGTGCTGCTGACGCGGATCGTGACGGGGATGCCCACCCAGACGGCCGGCCGCAAGGTGCAGGCAAGGTCTTCGGCATTTGAGCCGACCACGGCCCGAAGTTTGTCTGCGGCGGCTTTAATGGGATCCGCCGCGGCGTTTGATGGCGCAGGACTCGGGTTCTGCTGTCCTTGCGCGTGAACCACAAGAGTGAGCACAAGGACAACTGCAGCAGCGGTCAGGAAGTGGGTTACGCGCTTCATGGCTTTTCCTTTCATTTTCTCGCTTGATGTTGAGACCGATTTATCCCACACGTGAATGCCATGTCAAGGCTAGGGGAACCGAATCCTTGTGCATGCCGGGGGGCGCATCACAGTTCTCCTTTGCTACAATCCATCCGCTGCCACCACCATGTCCGTGCCCACGCCAAGAGCCCTGCCGGCAATCTTCTGGGGCGGAGCCATCTGTGGAGTCCTCGACATCTCGAGCGCGTTCATTATCTGGTATTCGCGCGGCGTCCGGCTTTCACGAGGCTTGCAGGGGCTTGCCAGCGGCCTTCTCGGCCGCGACGCCGCATTCAGCGGAGGAGGGAAGACAGCCGCGCTGGGCCTGGCGATTCACTTCACCGTCGCGTTCAGTGCAACAATCATTTTCTACCTGATCAGTCGAAAACTTACATTCATGACTCGCCAACCTGTTACTTCCGGCTTTGCGTATGGGCTTTGCGTCTATCTCTTCATGTACCACATCATTATCCCGACATTCTTCGGCCCACGGCAACCCGCGGCGCGCGACACCATCACCGCGATTCTTATTCATCTGTTTTTGATCGGCCTGCCTATATCGCTCTCCGTCCGACGCTTCGCCCGGAATTAGCTCGCACGTAGCCGTGCTTTACTTCAGCGGCGGAAATTTCGCCGGCGGGTGCCGGTGCTTCGTGGCTTGCTCATACGCGTAGGCAAATTTGATCAGCGTACCCTCGTCGAACATTTTTCCCAGGAAGGTCAGCCCGGCGGGGAGCACCTCGTAGGTGTAGCCCATAGGCACGGTGATTGCGGGAAGCCCGGATTGGGGCGAGAGGATTTGGCTGTTGTCGCCCGCCGGGCTGCGCATGTCGCCCACCTTGCGGGGAGCGTTGCTCCATGTGGGGTAAATGATGGCGTCCACTTTGTACTGCGTCATCGCGGTGAGGATCGCTTCGCGAAACGCGATCTTCTTTTCGTTGTGGTAAACGTCCTCGCAGGGCGTAGGGGTTGTCCCCTCCGGCTTGGGAGCCGCCGCAGCTTTCAGCCGCGCGTCAATGTAAGGAAGGTAGAGGCCGGACTCGATAATTTCCGCAAGGTTCTTGACCGGCGCGCCCTGCCCGTGTTTCGCCAAATAGTTGTTCAGGTCGGCTTGGAAATCGCCGCAGCCAATGCCGCGCGTGAGCGTCTCAAAGTTTGGGATCACGAAAGGATCGACAATCTCGGCGCCCTGGGCCTTCAAATCCTGAATCGCCTTTTCGGTCAGCGCCTTGATTTGCGGGTCCGTTGTGGCCGCGTCAATGTACGGGCGGAAAACGCCGATGCGCGCGCCGCGCAAACCATTCTTGTCAAGGAAAAGCCGGTAAGATTTCGGGATGTGGCCCTGGGAGTTTTTGGTGATGGGATCTTCGGGATCGTAGCCTACGACCATTTCCAGCAGAGTGGCGGCGTCTTCAACGGTGCGCGCAATCGGCCCGCCAACATCGGCGCTGAGGAACAATGGGATGATTCCGTCGCGGCTGGTCATGCCCAGCGTTGGACGAATCCCGACCAGCGCGTTGTGCGATGAAGGGCCGCGGATGGAGTTCCCGGTATCCGTGCCGAGTCCGACCGCGCCAAGGTTCGCTGCTACGGCGGCGGCAGTTCCGCCACTCGAGCCCGCGGGGACGCGCTCGAGATCGTAGGGATTGCGGGTGATGCCGGCAATCGAGCTGACCGTCACATAGGGACTGAAGGCCCATTCGGCCATGTTCGATTTCGCAAGGACGATGGCTCCGGCGGCTTGAAGCCGTTCCACCATGAAGGCGTTGGTGGAGGGAACGAATCCCTTCATGGCCAGAGAGCCTCCGGTGGTCTGCAGGCCGAGTGTGTCGTAATTGTCCTTCACGATGACGGCGATGCATTGCAGGCCGTAGAGTTCCTTTGTGCGCTTGAAATTGGCGTCAAACTTATCGGCTTCCGCCAGCGCATTGGGATTGATGACCACAAGCGAATTCAGGCGAGTGCTCTGGTCGTAGGCCTGAATGCGCTTCAGATACATTTCGATGATCTGATGGCAGGTCACGCGGTGCTCCCGGATGGCTCGATGGGTTTCCGCAATTGTGGCTTCAACTATTTCAAACTTCCCCGCCGCGGCGGAGTGAGTCTTGCCGCCGAAAAATGCCACCAGCGATGTTGTGACAATCAGCCCCAAGAATGTTCGGAAGATCTGGTTCCTGTTCACGGTACGCTCCCGGCCGGATGGGCGCCATGGCGCCAAGGCTTGTTAACACGAAGTGAATCTATCTGCTTCCCTGTAGAGATGGCAAGGCGCTGCTCCGAAAGGCGGAGGTGCCTTAGAATAGGCGCGCATGAAAGCGCAACTCCAACTCGACCGCTTGCGTGTGGTGCTGGTCAACACGCGCAACCCGCTCAACATCGGGGCCGCTGCGCGCGCCATGAGCAATTTCGGTTTTCGCCGCCTGCGCGTGGTGAACCCCTACGCCCCGGCGTTCCGAGAAGCGCGTTCCGCGGTCGGGGCCTCGGCGCTGCTTGCGAGCGCGGAGGAATTCTCCACGGTCGCCGAGGCGATCGCCGATTGCACGCTGGTCGTGGGGACCACGGCGGTGCGCCACCGCGAACTGCAGCATGATTTGCGCTGCCTTGAAGAGGGCGCACGCTTAATCCGTAAGAGCCTTCACTCCGGCGTGAAAAGGGGCAGGGGAGGGGTAGCGGTCCTCTTTGGGTCTGAAAAGGTGGGCCTCTCGAACGAGGACCTCAGCCACTGCCACTGGCTGATGCGCATCCCCACGCGCGAGGAAAATATTTCGATGAACCTGGGGCAGGCGGTCGCCGTCTGCCTCTACGAGATTATCCGCGATACGAAAGCCGCTTCATCGGCCGAAAAACCGGTGCTCGCATCATCCGGCGATGTCGAGCGCATCACCGCTCTCCTGCTCGACGCGCTCGACACCAGCGGCTGGCTCGGCCGCCGCCGCGTGAGCGATGCTGAACCGCGCGTGCGGCGCCTCGTGCGGCGATTGAAGATTCCCGCGCGCGATGCGGAGGTGTGGCTGGGAATCCTGCGTCAGATCATGTGGAAAATGCGCCCGCCGATGAGCCCGAAAGGCTAGTCCGCGCATCTATTCAAGGGGGCGTGCTAGAATTTGTGTTCGTCCCCCAAGCCGAAGAACAAAACTTGGTCATTCCAACCAGGGAGAAATCACATGAATTATTACGGAGGCAAGGAATTAGCCGCTGCATTTCGCACTGTCCGCAATAACACCATCAAGATTGCCCAGGATATCCCCGAGGACAGGTACGATTTCCGCCCGTCGCCGGATGTGCGCAGCGTGGCCGAAATGCTGGCCCATATTTCGTTGGGGCCCAGTTTCCAGGTCCAGTGCCATGCCGTGGAACGGCGCACTACGCTCGCGGGATTTGACTTCCCTTCGTTCATGCAACGCGTCTCGACAGAGGAGAAAGCGAAACGCAATAAGGCCCAGACCATCGAAATGCTCCAAAAGTCCGGCGAAGAATTCGCCAATTGGCTCGAAGGGCTGGATGAGAATTTTCTGGCTGAGCGCGTGGAGATGATGCCCGGCATGACGCCCGCGTCGAAGAGCCGCTTCGAGATGATCCTGGGCGTGAAAGAGCACGAGATGCACCAGCGCGCCCAGTTGATGCTCGTGGAGCGGATGGTGGGGATCGTGCCGCACCTGACCCGCGAAATGCAGGCGCGCATGGCGGCGGCCCAGGCGGCAGCCGCGTCGGGGAAGAACTAGACCGGTCCCGGCAGGCGATAATTCAAACTTCCCACGGCGGTGGGGGCGCGGCTTCTTTGGGCTTGACATGCTTCCATATTTCCGCAATAATGGAAATATGAAGACCGCCTTCACTAAGGCCAGCCCCCAACAGGTGGCGCGATGCGCCGACCGGTTCTCCGCCATGGGCACGGAGCCGCGGCTGCGCATCATGCAGTTGTTGCTTTCCGCTCACCCCGAAGGTCTGGTGGCCGGCGAAATCCAGTCCGAGTTGGACATTCCCCATTCCACCCTTTCCCACCATCTGGACAAACTCAAGACCGAAGACCTTGTGAACGTGCAACGGGAAAGCACATTCCTTCGCTATACGGCGAACACGGAAGTCCTTCAGGAGTTACTGCGCTTCCTTTATTCCGAATGCTGCACGCGGAACAAAGCGCTGAAACCGGAAGAGATCATTCAAACCTGCAGATAGGAGATGCAAAGATGAATACGTCCGATATCAAGGAAGGGGTGAAAGAAAAGTATGGTGAAGCAGCGCTCCGCGCGAAATCCGGCGGAAGCTCCTGTTGCGGAGCGGCGGCTGCCTCGACATCCGCGTGTTGCGATCCGATTACCTCCGACCTTTACGATTCCCTCCAACAGAATGAAGTCCCCGCGGAGGCATTACTGGCATCGCTTGGTTGCGGAAATCCGACCGCGCTGGCTCAATTGAATCCGGGCGAAGTCGTTCTGGATCTGGGCTCCGGCGGGGGAATCGATGTGCTGCTCTCCGCGAAGCGCGTGGGGCCGGCCGGGAAAGCCTACGGTCTGGACATGACTGACGAAATGCTGGCGCTGGCGAACGAGAATAAGAAGAAGGCTGGCGCGACGAATGTGGAATTTCTGCGCGGCGAGATCGAGCACATCCCCCTGCCGGACAATTCCGTGGATGTGATCATTTCCAACTGCGTCATCAATCTTTCTGCGGACAAGGATCAGGTCTTGCGCGAGGCGTTCCGCGTCCTCAAGCCCGGAGGGCGATTGGCCGTTTCGGACGTGGTTACGCGCGGAGAAATTCGTCCGGAGATCCGAGAGAGCGTGCTGCTGTGGATTGGATGTGTTGCCGGGGCGCTTGAAGAAGGGGAATACCGGAAAAAGCTGGCCTCTGCGGGCTTCGGGCAGATTGACGTGGAACCCACACGGATCTACCGCGCGGCGGACGCGAAGGAATTTCTTACCGGCGCCGGTTTGAATGCGGAGAGCATCGCGCCGGAAGTGAATGGAAAGATCATGAGCGCATTTGTGCGAGCGGTGAAGCCGAAGCCCTCAATGAGCGAGGCATGTTGCGGCACGGCATGCTGCAGTCCGGCGGCGAAATAGAAGGCAGCGTTCATGCCCCGGAAATACAATGTCCTGTTCTTGTGCACCGGAAATTCGGCGCGATCCATTCTTGGCGAGGCGATCCTCAATCAGAAGGGCCGCGAAAATTTCAGGGCCTACAGCGCGGGCAGCCACCCCACCGGCAAAATCAATCCGCATGCGCTGAGGCAATTGAAGCTGGCGCATTTGCCGACGGAGGGGCTGCGCAGCAAGAGTTGGGATGAATTCGCTATGCGGGGGGCCCCACAAATGGACTTTGTCTTTACAGTTTGTGACAACGCGGCCAACGAGATTTGTCCCCTGTGGCCCGGACAGCCGATGACGGCTCATTGGGGCGTCCCCGATCCCGCCGTGGTTCAGGGAACTCCACAGGACATTGAACGCGCATTTCGTGATGCATTTGCAATTCTCGAGCGCAGAATCAGTTTGTTCCTCAGCCTGCCGCTTTCCAGTCTGGCCCGGCTGGCCATCCAGAAAGAGATCAATCGCATCGGGAAGCAGTAGGGAACAATCCACGGCAAGCAAGATTCACAAAGCGCGACCGGCGGCCGCGCCGGAAGCCCAGGACCACTGAAAATTGAAGCCGCCGAGGTGGCCGGTCACATCCACCACCTCGCCTATGAAAAAAAGTCCGCGGACTTTGCGGCACTCCATCGTTTTCCCGGAAAGCTCATCGGTGTCCACACCTCCCGCGGTAACTTCAGCCTTCTCGTATCCTTCCGTACCCGCGGGTGTGAGCGTCCATTCATGGATGTCGTGCTCCAACTCGGCGAGCGCCGGATTTGTCCAGGACTTCGGCGCGTGCAATTCGAGCCAGCGCGCGGCGAATCGATTGGGCAGAATTCCCTGGAGTGCAGCCCTTGCGGCGCCAATGTTCCGGGTGTTGGATTCGCGGAGAGTTGCTGTGACGTCGCGGTCGGGAGCGAGATCTATCCAAACGGGCTTCCCACCATTCCAATACGAAGAGATTTGCAGAATGGCCGGGCCGCTCAATCCCTTGTGTGTGATGAGCATGTCTTCGCGAAATGACTGATGGTCGGTGGAGACGACCACTTCAGCGGCGACGCCCGCTAAATCAGAATAGTTGCTGCGGTCATTCGGCTGAAAAAGAAGTGGCACGAGGCCGGGGCGCGTCTCGCGAATTCTCAGCCCGAATTGGCGGGCCAGATCATAGCCAAAAGAAGTGGCGCCCATTTTGGGGATGGAGAGCCCGCCGGTAGCGACGACCAGGGAAGGAGCGCGAAACTCGGCCGATTGCGCGCGCAGGATGAATTCCGTGGTGCGCCGGACTTCGCGGAGATTTGTGTTGAGGAAGATTTGCACTCCCGCGGCGCGACATTCGGATTCAAGCATGTTGGTGATGTCGCGAGCCGCTCGGTCGCAGAAAAGCTGCCCCAGTGTTTTTTCGTGGTAGGGGATTCGATGCTTTTCGACGAGGGCGATGAAGTCAACCGGGGTAAAACGGGCCAACGCGGACTTGGCAAAATGCGGATTTGCGGAGAGGAAGTTTTCCGGGCGGCAATGAATGTTGGTGAAATTGCAGCGTCCGCCGCCGGAGATGAGAATTTTCTTCCCGGCACGTTCACTGCGTTCCAGAACCGCTACGCGTCGGCCGCGCTTGCCGGCTTCAATGGCGCAGAGGAGTCCAGCGGCTCCCGCGCCAAGAATGATGGCGTCAAATTTGTGAGTCTTGGGCTCCATGGCGCGCTCGCATTGTGCAGGGTGAACAGGGAAAGAGGAAGAGGGGCCCGCAGGGGCTAGAGCCCTCGAGGGGACGGAACGCATTGGGACGACTGAAGTCGTGCCCTCCCAAAGAGGCGGAGGGCGCGGAGGCGAGGGATTGGGGGGCGCAATTCTTGAAACAGCTCCAAATCTCTTTCGCTTGGCTTTCTTGACTTGGGTGGGGGCAGCCCTTATGATGAGTTTGCGTCGTTTTTCATAGGATTTATCAATGTTTCTGGACATCAAAGAATTAGCCCTGCACAAGGTACGGATCAACCAGAGCTTCGCTCCGGGCGCTATCGACTTTCATTCCAACGACTTCCGGCTGGCCGAGCCCCTGGAAGTGAGGGCTGTGGCGGAGCTGATGGAGGGGCAGATCCGGATCTCCGGGTCATTCCACACACGGATTGAGCTGGTCTGCGCTCGCTGCCTGGAGGAATTGACCGAGGAGGTCAACCGGGAAATTGACCTTTACTACCGGCCTGCACAGGAGCTTTCCAAGGAAGAAGAGGTCCGGCTGAAGGATGACGATACCGAGATTGGGTTCTTCCAGGGCGAGGGGATCTTCCTGACGGATGTTTTGGCTGAACAGATGCTCCTGGCGATTCCCATGAAGGTCATTTGCCGCAGCGATTGCCGGGGGTTGTGCCCGCAGTGCGGCGCGAACCTGAACGGTGAGGAATGCCGTTGCGACGACCGCTCGGCGGACCCGCGGCTGGCTCCTTTGGCGCGATTGAAACAAGACTGGTTCAAGAAACAATAAGCATTCTACCCACGACGACAATTGTTGAAGCGCGAGTAGCAAATCCGGGGCGGAACCCCTACAATCATCCAACGCGAAAATGGCCCTACCGATGGGTCTGATTGAGGAGTCAAGATGCCGAATCCGAAACGACGACATTCCAAAGCACGCAAGAACAAACGGCGGGCGCACGATTTTTTGACGGCGCCATCCTTCGCCGCGTGTCCGAATTGCAAAGAGATGAAGGCGCCTCACCAAGTGTGCCCCCATTGCGGCTACTACAAGGGCCGCGAGGTGATGGACACCTCGGCCTGACGCGGCCGGAACACCCCCCAGCATCAATCTTTGTCCTGCCGGAGCGCCAATGATCACGATTGCCCTGGACGCGATGGGAAGCGACCTCGCTCCCCGCCCGGAAGTGGAAGGAGCGGTGCAAGCGGCAAGAGAGTTGGGGGTGAGGGTCCTTTTGGTGGGGCAGCCGTCGGCGATCAAGGCGGAGCTGGCGCGCCATCTGCGGAAGGGCGCGGCCATGGAGATCGTGCCCGCCGGCGAAACCATCACCATGCGGGATGCGCCGATGGCGGCGTACCGCAAGAAGAAAGACAGTTCGATTCACGTAGCCGCGCGGCTGGTGAAGGATGGCACGGCGCAGGCGACAGTCAGCGCGGGGAACACGGGCGCGGCGATGGCGGTGGCCCGGTTTATTCTGGGCAAGCTGCCTTCGGTGGATCGCCCGGCGCTGGCGGCTCCGTTCCCGAACGCGAAGGGCGGCACCAGCGTCCTGTTGGATGTGGGCGCGAATGTGGATTCCAAGCCGGAGCACCTGGTGCAGTTCGCGGTGATGGGGGAGATTTACTACCGCGCAATTTTTGGGACGCGGCGCCCGCGCGTGGGTCTGTTGAGTATCGGTGAAGAGGAGATGAAGGGGAACGAACTGGTGCGCGAAACCTTCGATCGGCTGAAGAAAACTCATCTGCACTTCGTGGGCAACGTGGAAGGCAAGGAAGTGTTCGCGGGAAACGTGGACGTGATTGTCTGCGATGGCTTCGTGGGCAACATCACGCTCAAGATCAGCGAGAGCGTGGCACAGCACATCGCGGGGATGCTGAAGAAGGCGCTGACGAGCACGCTCGCGGCGCAGGTGGGCGCGATGCTCTCGAGGAGCGCGTTCCAGCAATTCAAGAAGCAGATCGACTATTCGGAATACGGAGGAGCGCCGCTGCTCGGTGTGCGCGGCGTGTCGATCATCTGCCACGGCAAGTCGTCGCCCCTCGCCATCAAGAATGCCCTTCGCGTGGCATCGCTGGCGATTGAGCG
>JBGOTC010000031.1:0-16322 GCA_041476305.1 Terriglobia bacterium | reverse complement strand
CAGGCTCTCGTCATCAAAGAGCCGACCGCGTTGACCTAGTGCTCGTTTCTCTGTGGGCCGTCTATTTCTGGGGTTCCTTCTTCTATGCCCTCGGCCACTACGGCACTATATGAAATTGGCCGGGTGGCCCAGGTTTCGATGGGGAGACGATCTAGCCCTTGAACTGGGTGGCCCATGTTCGTCCCGAACGGGCGAACGTGGGGGTTTCGACTTCGTCCTTCTTTCCGGAAATCAGCAACTTCACTTTACGAAGTCAATCTTGATCAATGGCGTCCCTCTCCCCGAATACGCAGAGTAGCTGCTCCACACCCAATCCTTCGGATCAGTCACCAGCTTCCGCACTACCGGATTCTGATGCATGTATTCGAGCTTCTCGATCAATTTCTTGCGGCTCCAGAGATTGAAGTCGAAGAACCGTTTCTGCCAGAACTGAGGACGTTCGGGCTCTTCCCCCTGAAATGGGAGCGTCCTCTGGCCCAGCGGTCGCTTCCGCCTCCCGCGCATGCGCTTCGATACGCGGAGCTTGAGAGCATGCAGCACTTTTGAGGGCGATCCGAAACTCGTTTCACTGATGAGCATGTGCACATGATTGGGCATCACCACGTAGCCTACCAGCTTGAACTTGAGTTCCCTGCGCACTTGACTGAGCGCGCGGGCGAACATATTGCGCGCCCGCGCGGAGCCGAGCAGGCTGAGCCGCCGGTAACAACTGAAGGTGATGTAATGAAGATCGCCCTTTCCGGAATAGCGCTTGAGGTTCTTCGGCATGGAACAAGCGAAAACACCCACGTTCGCCCGGACGGCGGGACGAACATGGGGCACCCTTCCTGTACTCTACTGGTACTTCCTCGGATGCTATACTGTGCGTGCGATGTTCGCTATAAAAAACAAACTCGGAACGTGGGCCACCCGCCCCAGAGCTTCCAACCGCGGCCACTGTCCTCGGCGTTGGAGGAGTAGGCACGACAGTACTTGGCTGGACTGGTTGGCTAGATAGGCCTGTCCAATGGGTGTGGAATAAGATTCAGAAGACATGTGACAGTCTTCAGAAGTGACCTCGTTTTGCACTATTGGAGGCGGAAATACGACCATGAAATTCGTAAGGTATAAGTTTCCATTTGGCATGGCGGGCGTCGCAATGTTTGTGTTGGGTGCTCTGTGGGGAACATTTCTGAGACGATTTGGCAGTCACCCGATATTGGAGGGCTTTCTGATCGTGGTTGGAACCATTGTAATTGTCGGTGTCGTCTATTATCGCCCGAGTTTCAAGTGACCTGACCCGGGTTTTTTGTTTTGTCCAGCGCGGTAACTAGATCTATGGCTGAATGTTGTCCTTCGCCGAAACTGGAAACGGCGCGGATTTCAAGCTGTGGTGCGCATGACCAGACCGACTTTTTGTACCACGGTGAGTGAGAGAGTTTACATCACAGCCTCGGACTACGAAATTGGGCGGGTGGCGCACCCTTCCCGATGAATTGACAACTTATGTTTCGGGCGGCTGGCGCAGCCTTTAGCCCTTCCGGGTGGCCCATCCTTTGCCGGAGGCAAAGGGTGGGGCATTCGCCTTTCGATTCGCCCCTCTCTCCCTTCCATTCGAAAACCTTTCCTAAGTCCGCTCTTCCCTTCGAATAGATTGAAGTAAGGATCAGTCCGCCATAGCCCGAAGTTTGGCGACGGCGGATTCGAATACTAATCAGTAATCTACTCTTGACTTCCATATACCGTTACGCTAACATGACGCATGATTGTGGTCTTCTGCGACCTTGAGACTGCACCCGCCATAGCCTTGGCGACGGCGGGCCGATCCATGAACCCTCTAAGTGCTTTAGAATGCGCAGTTACGAATTTTACATCTGTAAGTTCTTTAGATAGTGCAGTTACAAACCTTGCCACATCCATTTCAAAACACAAGACTTTAAGCCCCTTTAGAATGAACAGTTACAGAATCTACCTCCGTAAGTCCTTTGGAATGCGCAGTTACAAAAATAGGGGGTGGGGGGGCTTTCTAGTTGCCATAAAGTATCTACTAATAAATCCATGTGGCTCATACTCTTACGTAATTCCGAGCTCGCAAACTCTTATGGCTCATACTCTTGCGGAAAGATGGGGGGCAACCGATCGAGGAGTGGCCCGCCCCGATACGCACCATCGGGACGCAAGGGAGGCGCCTGAAGGCGAGCCCTACGAAGGCGAAGCAAGATTTGTGCTAGGCTGCAAGATCGTTTGGGAGGATGGGCGAAGCGATGTGGTTTAAGGGAAAACTGCAGCTGGCAGAAAAAGTGGCGATTGTGACCGGCGGGGGACGCGGGATCGGTCGCGCCATCGCGCGGCGATTTGCCTCGGAGGGCGCGCGGATCGTGATTGCGGCGCGGACAGCGGCTCAACTGGAGAGCACCGCCAAAGAGATTGAATCCGCGGGAGGCAAGGCGGCATGGGTGGCCGCGGACGTGGCTCTGGAAGACGGTTGCGCGTGGATTGTGCGCACCGCGCTCGAGAAATTCGGGCGCGTGGATATCCTGGTGAACAACGCGGCGATTTATGGCCCGGTGAAGCCCATCGAGGAAGTCACTCCCGCGGAATGGGACCGCGTGCTGGCCATCCAGTTGCGCGGAGCGTTTCTGATGACGCGGCTGGCGCTGCCGGAAATGTACTCGCGCGGCGGCGGCAACATCCTGAATATTTCGAGCGTTGCCGCGCGCATGGCGTACACATGGGGCGCGGCCTACTCGACGGCGAAAACCGGATTGCTGGGCCTGACGCGGACGACCGCAGCAGAAGGCGCGAAGCATGGGGTCCGCGCGAATGCGTTGCTGCCGGGCCCAGTGGAGACGGAAATGTCGCAGGAACTGGGGCGCGGGCTGGCAGCGCGCGCCGGCGGCAACGCGGATGAAATGTTCAAAGATTTTCTGAAGGGGGTCCTACAAGGGCGTCCACAGACCGTGGACGAGATTGCGGCGGCGGCGTTGTTCCTGGTGTCGGATTCGGCGAGCGCGATTACGGGACAGGCGTTGAGTGTGGACGGTGGAATGTCTTTTTGCTGACGGCCTCGGCAACAGCGAGTCCGCGGCGCGCGATGGGCTCGGCGGCGGAGAAACCCACCTCACCGGCCAGGCCGACGAGATAGACGATGCCGAGGAACACCGCGACGATTACAAACAGGACAGTGAAAATCAGCAGGGCGGCAAACATTTCCTGAAAATAATAGAACTGGGCGGCCAAAAGGAGGCCCAGCGCCCACCACATCCATTTCCGCCAGGGATCGCGCCGCTCAACCGCGGCTGCGGGAACTTCCTCCACCGGCCTACCTTCCGCCCTGACAATTTCCGCGTCCCCCATTTGGCGCCTCCACTCTCACTACTTGAGATGCCATGACCGAGCCAACAGATTCAGGAATCAATTAGGCGGCGAAGGGGTTCTTCGAGCAATGGTACAGGGGTGAGGGAGCAACAAACCGAAGTTTGGTGAACCGATGTGGAACACCGCGAAATCGGGCGAATGAGTTGATCCGCGCGAAGATATCTTGATTATTTTTCCGCCAGTTCGCGCCAGCGGCGGACGACTCCGCTGCGAACGAGCCAGGCCAGAGTTTCGGTGAAGAAATTCCCGGCGAAGTGTTTGTATTTTTCTTTGGGCCACTCGCGCATGGAGAAATGCCGGACGAGAGCGGCGAGTTCGTTCTCGTGAAATTCAAAGCGCGGGGGGCGATGCGTCAGCCAGCGGATATAACCGAAGGTCCAGCGGAGCGCTCCTTTTTCGTCCAGGACCTGCGAGCGATGAAGCGCGCTGCCGACGGGGTCAACAAAAGCAAAGATCAGACACTCGGGCGGCGAGGGTTTCATGAAGGCGTGATGGTCCGGCTCCAGCAAGAAGCCAACGAAAAAACCGAAGGTGCCCTTGCCTTTGCGCCGATGGATGCGGAAGGAGTAGCCGCGCAATCCGGTTTCGCGCTCCAACTTGGGGCGGTAGCCGCGAAGATAGGGAGCGGCGAGGGGCCGCACCCATTGGAAAGGAAAAGCATCCGGGGGCATGGGAGTGGTTGCGCGGTCCTAGCGGCCCTCAAAAGGATAACGGTCGGCGGACTGCACAGCCGCGGCGATGCGCCGGCGCAAGGCGATGGTGTTTACCGGCGCGCGCTTGGAGAAGCGCTTGAGGACAGCCATCTGCGTGGCGAGCATGTCGCCTTCAAACACGGAGGCGAGAGAGCGGCGGGCTTCATCCTCCGCGCGGCCCGCGGCGTCGTTGATGAAGACGCGGGCGGCATCGAGCATGGCGCTTGCGGCTTGCTCACCGCGCGCGGAGGCTGATTTCTGGGCGCGCAGGAGCGAGGATTCCATGGCGTAAATTTCCATGACGATATTGCTGAGCGCGGCGATGAGTTCCTGCTCCTCGGCCAACTTTTCGCGGAATTTCTGGACGGCGCCGCCGGCGGCCTGGAGGAATATTTTCTTGCAATTGGCCACGGTGCGGGCTTCCTCGGCCAGGACGCCCTGCGCGGCTTCCTGCGAGGAGGGCCCGGCGAGGATTTCGTCGGCGAGCTTCATGGCCGCGGGGATGAGCGGCAGGGCTCCGGCGAGGGCGCGCTTCATCAGCATCTGAATGATGAGCATGCGGTTGATTTCGTTGGTGCCCTCGAAGATGCGGTTGATGCGGCTGTCGCGGTAGGCGCGGCAGACGGGATAATCCTCATGAAAACCGTAGCCGCCGAAAATCTGGACGCCCTCGTCGACACAGAAGCCGAGCATTTCGCTGCCATAAACTTTGGCGATGGAGCTTTCGATGGCGTACTCCTCGAGGACCTTCATGGTGTGCTGCGTCTTGTCACCGGAGCCGGGGCCGGCGGACATGGCGGCTTCGATGGTTCCCGCGGAGCGATACACCATGCTCTCCACAGCATAAATGCGGATGGCCATCTCCGCGAGTTTTTCCTTCATCAGGCCGAAATCGCCGATGGGATGGCCGAAGGCCTTGCGCTCCTTCGTGTACTTCGAGGAGATGGCGAGAATATTTTTTGATCCACCGACGCAGGATGCACCGAGCGTGAAGCGGCCGGAATTGAGGATGTTGAAGGCCACGATGTGGCCGCGCCCGATTTCGTGGAGCAGGTTTTCCTTTGGGACTTTGCAATTTTCCATGAAGATGGGGGTGGTGGAGCTGCCGTGAATGCCCATCTTGTGCTCTTCGTTGCCGGCGGTGAAGCCGGGGAAGCTGCGCTCCACGATGAAGGCGGAAAATTTATCGCCATCCACTTTGGCGAAGACGATGTAAACATCGGCAAAGCCGCCGTTGGTGATCCACATTTTCTGGCCGTTGAGGATCCAGTTCTTTCCGTCAGGGGAAAGGTCCGCGCGGGTGAGGGCGTTTTGCGCGTCGGAGCCGGCCTGGGGTTCGGAGAGGCAATAGGCGGCGATCCATTCGCCGGTGGCGAGTTTCGGCAGATACTTTTTCTTCTGCTCCTCGGTCCCGAAATAGACGATGGGAAGGGTGCCGATGCCGGTCTGCGCGCCGTGAGTGACGGCGTACCCGGCGTAATTGGAGATTTTTTCAGTGAGCAGAGTCGCGGAAATCTTGTCGAGGCCCGCGCCGCCATATTGTTCGGGAACTCCGGCGCCGAGCAATCCGAGCTCGCCGGCTTTTTTCACCAGCTCGACCATGAGGCCGGGCTTCTTTTCTTCCAGTTCCTTGGCGCGGGGCAAAACTTCCTTGGTGACAAATTCTTCGGCGGTCTGGCCGATCAAGCGCTGGTCATCGGTGAAATCGGCGGGGGTGAAGACCTGGTCGGGGCTGGCCTGCTCGAGCAGGAAGCTGCCGCCCTTCGTGATGCTCACGGTCGTCGCTGTGGTCGCCATGATTCCTCCTACGAATAGATGCGCCGCAAGTTCCGGGGGACGGCCCTGCCGCGACAGGAGCCGCCCTGCAACCGAATATTAGTGTGCGCCCGCCTCGGCGCGGATACCAGCAATATACTCGGCGGGCAGGCCGTGCTCAACCGCGCCGTCAACAATAGTCTGGAGGTAATGCGGGGCGGGGCGCAGACCCTTTTCCACTTTCGCGGCGATGAAAACCTGAGCGTTGATTTCGCGGCCGTCGGCGGCATTCACACGAACCTCGATGCGGCGGTAGTGCACGGGGACGCCTTCGTAGCGATCAAGATTCCGGTAAGAAGATTCGGGGATGCGGTAGAGGACTCCGTGAACACTTTTGCCGGGGGACTGCTGAATGTTGGCGGTGGCGGTCCCTCCACGAACTTTTTTATTGAAGCGAAGCTCGTAATTCTTCAATTCCCCGATCAATTCCTCCATCACCTGACCAGCGCGGGAACGGAATTGCGCGCTGTTCAGGTTGCTGCCATAAGCGAAATACCAGGATGTATTTGGCGCCATCAAGTCTTCCAGAAGCAGGACGAGCCGCGCGAGGCGGACGGGCAAACAGGCGAAGCCATCTTACTCGCAAGGGGATGCGGGGGCAATGCAGGGGGCCATGGGGTGTTTGGGGGGATGAGGTTTTGTGCCGCGCCTACGGCGCTCGGGATCTGGGCTGGTTCCATGACCCAGCCCTGCCGGGCTGTGCTGAAGTTTAGCGGAAGGCCCTGCGGGCCTGGGGGAGCAGACACTATGTGGTCTTAGTGAGAAACAGGTCCGCTGTTCTATTTGCCTTGTCTTATACATATATGATAAATACCTAATACGTTATATAGATGGGGACGAGGAGTATTTTCATGCAAGCCCACGAGCAGTCCGGAATACAAATGCGCTTTGGAGCAGACAGCCGTACTTACATATTCGAGATCAGAAAAAGCGCCATCGGGCGAGATTACCTTCGAATCACGGAAGAAAGGATCAAGTCGGGTAAATCCATTCTCCGACAACGAATCATCGTATTTGATGAACACATCGCTGGTTTCTTGGATGCGATGAACGAGACACTTCTCGAAGCGGGCATGAATGTTCTGCAATATACCAATAGAGTCAGGGAGATTCGAAATTCCTATCCAAAAGCATATGAAAAATGGTCAGTCGAGGATGATACACATCTTCGCGAGGCATATTCAAAATGTAAGGATATCAGAACCTTAGCAGATACTTTCCAACGGCAGCCCGGTGCTATCGAATCGCGGTTAAGAAAACTTGCACTGCAGAGTGAGTCGGAAAATCCTTCACACAGATCACTGGGATCGCAACACGTTCGTTCTTAGAAACTAAGTGAGGCGCTCGAAAATCCCTGCGGCGCCCATGCCGCCACCGATGCACATGGTCACGAGGCCGTAGCGTCCGTTGCGACGCGCAAGTTCGCGGAGGATTGTGGCGGTTACACGCGCGCCGGTGCAACCTAGCGGGTGACCCAGAGCGACGGCACCGCCATTTGGATTTACGCGTGAGGGATCGAGTCCGGCGAGCTTAATCACGGTGAGCGCCTGAGCGGCGAAGGCCTCATTCAGTTCGATGACATCAACTTGTTCAAGCTTCAATCCCGCCATCTTGAGCGCCTTGGGGATCGCCAGCACGGGACCAATACCCATTTCTTCGGGCCGACATCCGGCCACAGCGAAGGCAACGAAGCGTGCCATGGGTTTCGCTCCCAAGGCGCGGGCCCGGTCGGCGCTCATGACAACGGCAGCCGCGGCGCCATCGCTCATTTGCGAACTGTTCCCTGCCGTCACCGTGCCGTGGGCGTGAAATGCGGGCTTCAACTTGGCAAGCACTTCGAGTGAAGTATCCGCGCGAGGCCCTTCGTCGGTATCGAACATGACTGAGGAGGTTTCGACTTTGGGCCTGGTGCTTCCGCCCGCAGCGGCAGCGGCGAAGGCCATGGACTTCACTTCCACAGGGACAATTTCATCCTTGAAATTACCCGCGGCGATGGCCTTCAGGGCCTTTTGGTGGCTGGAGTAAGAAAACTCATCGGCCTGCTCGCGAGTGATGCCATTCTTGCGCGCGAGATTTTCCGCGGTGAGCCCCATGTTGAGGTACACGTCGGGGTAGTGATCCATCAGCCAGGGATTGGGCGAAACTTTATTGCCGCCCATGGGGACGAGGCTCATGGACTCCGTCCCACCGGCAAGGATGACCTCCGCGTGGCCGAGCATGATGCGCTCTGCGGCCATGGCGATGGATTGCAAACCGGAGGAGCAAAAGCGATTGATGGTCATGGCGGGGATTTCCACGGGCAGCCCGGCGCGGAGGGAAGCGATGCGCGCGACGTTCATTCCCTGCTCGCCTTCGGGCATGGCGCAGCCGAGGATGACATCGGCGACTTCCCCGGGGTCAAGGCCCGGGACGCGCGCCAGGGCCTCGCGCATCACGATGGCGGCAAGATCGTCCGGGCGCGTGGCGCGCAAAGCTCCCTTGTAGGCTTTTCCAACGGCGGTGCGGACGGAACTGACGATGACGGCTTCGCGCACGGGGCACCTCGGTTGCTGCAATGACAAATCTTCTCACAATTGCGGTGAAAGCGCTTAGGCCCGCAGGGGCTGAAGCCCTGGGATAGGTGCGATTTTTCGGCACGACTAAAGTCGTGCCCTCCCTCGCCCCTTCGCCAGGCCTATGGCGGATTTGGGAACTCAGGCTACACGAGCAATCGCTAGCGCGATGCGCCGTCGAGGCGAAACTATCACAGGGCGCGTCCCGCAGATTCGACCGGGATGCAAAGGGCGCGTCTTAGACGCGCCCCTACGAAGGCAAAACGAGGCGAAAGTCCTCAGGGTGGAGTCGTGCCCTCCCAAATCCAATTGAATGGAGGCCTAGCCGCGGGGAAAAGTTGCGGCGACGCGGCGGGACTTGGAGAAATAGGCATTCCAAACGAGGACGAGCGCGACACCAATGGCACTTTTTATGAAGGCGGTCGGAACAGCCTGATCGACCTGATCAGCAGGCGGCAGCGCAATCACAGGGAGGAAGCTGGAGATGATGGAAAACGGGATGCCACCCCAAAGCAGGTATTGCTTGGCGCGAATCACCACGCCGGGTCGCATCTTCCACAAAGCCGTACCTACCATCAAACCCCAAACCGAGTACCCAATGACCAGCACGGAGAGCAGGATGGCGAAGGTGACGACTTCCGGATGAGCGCTGGAGACTGCTCCTGCTTCCACGAGCAGGAAGATAACGAAGAAGAGGGCGGCAGTCGGCCCAAAAATCGTGAGACACAGCACGAGAAACATCAGCCAGCCGCCGACACCTTTCAATTCCCTGACCGGAAAGGCCGCTGCCGCTGCCTGCACGGCATAGGGCTGTGGTTGGGCGATAGACACTGATGGCGAAGGCGCAGGTTGCGCCGATGTTCCGGCGGCAGGATCAATCCAACCCGATGGAGAAGGTGGGGACGCTATTTGAGCAGGAGGCGGCTGCACATAAGGTGTCCGGCCCGCCGGGACCGGCACGTTCGGAAATTGCGCCATGGGCAATTGTTGGGGAGCGGGCGCTCCCGGCTGAATCCAGTCACTGCTCTGCCGGGGCGGCGGCGCGGGCGCTGGGTCAATCCAGTCCACGCCCTGCTGCGAAGGCGGTTGGACTGGAACCTGGGCAACCGGGGCCGGCTTTGCGACGGGCGGAGACGCCTGGCGAATGGCACGCGAAGCCGGCGGTGGACTCACGATTGGCGGGGGTTGAGGCGCGGCGGCGGCCATGCGCTTGCCACAACGGCTGCAGAATGCCGCGTGGTCAGGATTGGAAGTTCCACACGCCGTGCAAAACATCGCCTGTCCTTGCAGGTGTTACTGCCGCTTGCGATATTCCTCGTAGAGCTGACGGTGCCGGTTGTCGGTGCTGGTGAGCTGGCCGCGAATGAACAGGTACCTTACTTCGGTATTCAGCTCGAGCGGATCGCCGGTGGTCACGATGATGTTGGCCATCTTGCCCACTTCAATGGTGCCCAACTCCTTGCCCACACCAAACATTTCCGCGGGGTTGATGGTCAGGGCCTTCATGGCTTCATCGTGAGAGAGTCCAAAGGCCACGGAGACGCCCGCCCATTGTGAAAGGCGGCGGGCGAACTCGTTGCCGAAGCTGCCGAAGGCAATTTTGACGCCAGCGGCGGAAAGCTGCGCGGCCAGCGTGAGATTTTGATCGTAGGGATCATCTTCACCGCGGAGAAGTGTCAACACCGGGCGGAGAATGACGGGGATGCTTTTCTCCTTGAGCAACTCCTTCACTTCCCCCGCGGCGTTCCCGGTGGCGAGAATCATCCTGACCTTCTGCTTGTCGCAATAGGCCACGGCCTCGCGAATCTGATTGGCCTGATTGGCCACCACGAAAAATGGAAGCTCGCCCTTGACGACCGGCACGAGTGCTTCGAGTTTCAGATCACGCTCGACGGCGGCCTTGTTGGCCTGCATGGCCGCGGAGTAATGCCGGGCGCGCTCCAGCCATTCGGTAATCTCCGCGATTTGGCGGTCGTATTCCGCGCGGTTGGCGCCGCCCGCGGGGGCGGCTCCCTGCGGCGCGGCCCCTCCGCGTCCACCGCCACCACCCGGCAACGCGGGCCAATTGATGACCATCGCCGCCGAGGTCTTGATTTTCATTTCATCCATGGTCCAGCCGGCGAGATTGAAGAGTGAGGCTTGCCCGCCGATGATGACCTGGGCGCCGCCTCCTCCGCCGCGACCTCCGCCCATTCCAGGAGCGGCGATCACGTGCGTGACGCCGTCCGCGCGCGTAACGGGTATGTGAGCGCTCGCGGGATTCACGGCCGTAGCGGCAACCAATTGAGGGTTGTATTCACCAAGCTCGTGGGTATCAACGGAAGCATCCACCTGGCCGATTTCGTTCATTCCCAGTTCGGTGACAGCGTTGAACATCCCGGGATAGACTTCCAGGCCCTTGGCATCAATCACTTTCGCGCCCGAGGGGATGGCGGCACCCTTCCCGACAGCCGAGATTTTGCCGTCACGAATGACGACGGTGGCATCGAGGATCGGCGGCCCGGAGATGGGGAACACTTTGGCGTGGGTGATGGCGTAGGTCTGTTGCGCTTCCGCGGGAAAAGCGCCGGCAAGGGCCGCCACCATCACGAAAGCGAACAGCGCGAGGAATAATTTCTTGCGTGAAGTTCTCATGGCGGCTATTCCTCCCGATCCTGAA
This sequence comes from Terriglobia bacterium, assembly GCA_041476305.1. GTDB lineage: Bacteria > Acidobacteriota > Terriglobia > Acidiferrales > UBA7541 > DASTCZ01. The sequence goes on along the minus strand of JBGOTC010000031.1, from coordinate 5,247 downwards.
TGGAATCACCCGGCCCGCGACCACCACCCGGGCCGCGTCCGCCGCGCCCCGCCCCGGCTTGCCGCTCCTTATCGAGCAGCGCCTGTTTCTCCTTGGCGATCTCCGCGCGGTTGGCAATGTCCTTCTGGCGGTCAAAATAAACTTTGCCGTCAATAATCGATTTCTGGACCACGGCGTAAACGCTGAGCGGGTCGTGGTTGTAAATGACGAGGTCGGCATCCTTGCCGACTTCGATGGAGCCGACGCGGTTATCAATTCCGAGTTGCTTCGCGGGATTGATGGTGACGAGCTTAAGCGCCTCATCGTGGGAAAGTCCGCCGTACTTCATGGTTTTGGCGGCTTCCTGATTGAGGTGCTGGGCCTCTTCGGCGTCATCGGAATTGATGGAAACGATGACGCCCTTTTGAGTCATCAGCGCTGCGTTGTAAGGAATGGCGTCGTATGCTTCGAGCTTGTAGGCCCACCAATCGGAGAACGTGGAGCCACCGGCGCCGTGCGCCGCCATTTCCTTCGCGACTTTGTAGCCTTCCAGAACGTGCTGGAAGGTGCGCACCTTGAAGCCGAACTCATTGGCGACGCGGATGAGCATGAGAATCTCGTCGGCGACGTAGCAGTGAGAATGGACGTAGCGCTTGCCTTCGAGGACTTCGACGAGCGGGTCGAGCCGGAGGTCGCGGCGGGGCGGGATGAGGTTCAATTCCCCGGTGGCCTTGCGGCGGTTGTAATTCTCCCACTTCTTCTTGTATTCCACGGCTTCGGTGAACGCCTGGCGGATGACGTCTTCGACGCCCATGCGTGTTGCCGGATAACGGCGCGGCTGGCCGGGGAGCACGGTTGAATTTGATCGCTTGGGATTTTCGCCCAGCGCGAACTTGATGCCTGGGAGCGCGCCTTCGAAGACCAACTTCTCCGCGGGCTGCCCCCAACGAAGTTTGATGACGGTGGTCTGTCCGCCAATGGCGTTGGCGCTTCCGTGAAGGACATTCGCGGAAGTGACGCCGCCGGCGAGGTCACGATAGATGTCAATATCCACGGGATTCAGGACATCAAGGATATTGGCCATGGAGGAGACCGAAATGCTGCCTTCGTTGACTCCGCCATCGACGGCAATGTGCGAGTGGCAATCGATGATGCCGGGCATGACAAACATGCCGGTGCCGTCAATTACAGTGGCGCCGGCGGGAGCCTGGATATTGGTTCCCACTTCGGCGATCTTGCCATTGCGGATCAGCACCGACCCGTTCTGAATCGTTCCCTTGGTCACGGTGAGAATGGTGGCGTTCTTGATGAGCGTGACCTCAGAGTTTCCCTGAGCTTGCGACGGCCAGGAACTGACGGCGATGACCACGGCGGCCATGACCGCGATGGAAAGACCCAGTACAAACTTGCGGTAGTTTTTCTGCGTCGTGAGATTCATCGCCGCACCTCCTCTGCTCCAGCCCTGGGACGCGTGCCGGTGAACGGGATTGATGTGCCGTCAGGACTTCCAAAGGTACCGGTCATCTGGTTTCCGTTGAGCGCGCCGCTGAGAAGGATGTCAACGGACTGGCCATTCAATAACAGCGAGATGGTGATGCTGAATTGATTGCCTGTGACCGTCCCGCGCGTCACGGGGGCAGTGCCATAGGGGGAACTCACGCTCCCGCCCACGGTTCCATCGGCCGCCATCTGAAAAGTGGCATTGGCTTGCATGGATCCCTGGTCCGTGGTGAAAGTGATGTTCCACGAGCCGCTGATGTCCGACGCGGCGCCACCTCCACCTCGCCCGGCGGCGGGAACATCCGGCACCGGTGGAGGAATGAAGGGCCTTCCGTCCACAAAAACCCATTTCATTTTTGTAGTGTCGGCGAAGATGTCGCCATCAGTGACCACCAGGTTGGCGATCTTTCCGGGTTCGATAGTTCCGAGCCGGTCGGACACGCCGAGGATCTCGGCCGCGCCGAACGTCAATGCGCGGATGGCGGCATCGGCAGGAAGACCGGCGGCAATTGATTTGGAAACGTTTCGCAGAATGTCCCGAGGATTTGCGACCCCTCCGGACATGAAGGCGATCTTCACTGCGGCTTTGACGAGCACGCCGGGGGTGGAAGGCGCGCGGTCGCGGAAACGCAGAGTGCGAAGAGGTTCGGGCGTATCGCCGCCGCCTCCGCGGCCACCACCGCCACCTCCGCCGGCTCCCGCAGCCGCAGCAACGGGCCAATTCACGTTGACGATGACGGGGATGTTGGCCGCTTTGATGGCGTCGGAAACTTCATAGCCCTGTTGCGCGCCGGTGAGAGCCCAGCGCACGCCAAAGGTAGGAGCCAGTTTGAGGGCGCGAAGAATCTGCACGTCCGTTTGTGACGGGAACATCACCAATTCCTTGTTGGCAATCACGTGGCCGATGACGGCGTTGGTGTGATCGTAGGCGGGGCGTTCGTTTCCCTGCGGATGCGCTTCGTAAATCTGCTGCGCCTGGGCGTACCACTGCGCGTCCATGAATACCTGGCGGACATAGGAGATCTGCCCCATTAATGCACCGGGGAATCCGGTGAATTCACCGCGTCCGCCCTGGGGGTTCACGGGTAATGCCGCGGGAGCTTTCACGACGAGTTCGTCGGTACGGTCTGCCGCGCCGAAATTGACGAGGGCGGCATGGCCGGGAAAAATTCCGTTGCGGGGAATCACAAGGCCGGTGGTGAAGCCGGAGTTGCGCCAAGTCGCCATGCGCGCGTCCGTGGACAGGAGCTGATCGGCGGCGTTCTCCCAGGGCGTGGTCCCAGGACGATCTTCGGGACCGCGGGAAATGGGCACGTTTCCGCCGGTCGCTCCACGTCCGCCGCCACCACCGCCGCCGCGTCCGGCGGCAGCAGCCGCGGGCGCTGCCAAGGCGCCGAGGCCGACGTCGGTGCCGGCATCAATCAGGCCGGGGTAAACGGTAAGGCCCGTGCCATCGATCACGCGAGCGTCCGGGGGAATCGTGGCGTTGGCACCAACGGCCTGGATCAGGCCATGAGAGATCACCACCGTGCCATTGGGAATGACCGCGCCGGAGACCGGCACGATGCGCGCGTTCTTGATGGCGAATGTAGAAGGCTCGTCGGCGCGGGCCCGATCGGTGGCATAAAAACTCCACACACCGAGCGCACAAGCGGCCAACACGAGCGCAGATAGAATGCTGCGGACATCACGAGCACGCATGAATTGCTCCTTCACAAATTGTTTTGCGGCTTCCAGATACCGGCCCCGCTAATTCCTGGCTAGCAGACGGGCGATGCTACCGGGCGGTTTCAACAGAGTCAAGCACGGCGGAGGAGGAAACGAGATTGCCCTTGCCTTCGTCATCCATTGGTACGCGGGTGCAGGATGAAGCGGGTTCGCGATACTATGTTGCGCGTTGCAAATTCTTTCCGGGGCCGGTGAAAATGAAATTCGCGATGACCATTCTGATCTTGAGTGTTGGCGTCCTGGGCGCACTGCCGCAAGGAGGGTCGAATCGCGCGCCGGAAGACATTCGCCCCCTGCTTGAACCGATCCTCCGCAAGCATGACCTGCCCGGGATGACGGGAGCAATAGTGACGAGCGAAGGAATCGTGGGAGCGGGGGCGCTGGGCGTCCGAAAATACGGCGACGCGACACCCGTGACGCTGAACGACGAGTTCCACCTGGGCTCGGACACCAAGGCGATGACCGCGACGATTGTCGCCATGCTCGTGGAGCAAGGAAAACTTGCGTGGACGATGACGCTGGCCGGAGCGCTGCCGGAGCTGGCGGCGAAAATGGATCCCGCCTACCGCGACGTGACAATCGAGCAGCTCCTGGCGCATCGCGCGGGGTTCACGGATGCGAGCTGGCCGGCCGGTGAAACTTTTCAGAGCATGCACGAGCTCAGCGGAACACCGCGAGAGCAGAGATGGAAATATGCGCAGATGGTGCTGAGTGAAGCGCCGACGAAAGTGCAGCCGGGAACGTTTCTCTACTCCAACCGGAGCTACGCGATTGCGGGCGTCATTGCCGAACGCACCGCGAACAATGCCTGGGAAGACTTGATGCGGCTGTGGCTGTTCAAACCGCTGGGGATGAGCACCTGCGGGTTTGGGTCCATGGGAACGCCGGGGAAAGTGGATGAGCCATGGCAACACACTGGTGCGGGGAAAACCCACGGGCCCGTGGAGCCGGGACCAATGAGCGACAACCCGGTGGTGATCGCTCCGGCTGGAGAAGTTCACTGTTCCGTGGGCGACTGGGGGAAGTTCATCCAAGCGCACCTGCGCGGCGAAAAGGGACTGGCCGGAATCCTGAAGCCGGAGACATTCAAGAAGCTGCACACTATCGCGAATGGAAGCTACGGATTCGGCTGGCTGGCCACGGAGCGGCCCTGGGGTGGCGGACAAGTGCTGACGCATGCGGGAAGCAACACCATGAACTACGCGGTGGCGTGGGTCGCGCCGCTGAAGGATTTTGCGGTGCTGGTGATGACGAATCAGGGCGGCGACGAAGCGGCCAAGGCCTGCGATGAAGCCGCGGGAGCGCTGATCCTTCATCACACAAACCCTGCAACTGGGAACCGTTGATGACTCCTTTTTCTTGCCGCCATGTTGGATGAAACAGCCCGCCCTGAGTATTGATGGGAATTCCCGTGGCATACGGGAGAACGCCAGATGATCAAGAAACGCACGGGCGAACCGTGGATGCCGGCGGATGAGTACGGGCGCGGGTTGCCCCTCTTCACCATAAATTTGATTGTGCGCGACGTGGCGCGCGCTCTTCCCTTGTACACAAAAGTTCTGGGAGCGGCGGTGGTGTATTCCGATGCGGATTTCGCGGCGATGAAACTGGGAGCGCTGGAGTTCATGCTGCACGCCGACCATACCTATGATCAACATCCGTGGCACAAAGCGCTTGTTGGGGGCGAGAGACGCGGGCTGGGCGCGGAACTCCGGCTGCTGCACGTGGACCCCGATCAGATGGAAGCGCGCGCGAAGGACTTTGGAGCGACGATCGTGCAACCCGCGCAGGACAAGCCTCACGGCATTCGCGAAATCATGATTGCGGATTCCGACGGATACGTTTGGGCGGCGGGTGTGCCGCTACCTGCCAAATCCAAAGACTAATTCCGGAGGGGTTTGCCGGTCTTCAAGGTGTGCGCGATGCGCTCCTGCGTTTTGCGCTCGCCGCACAAGGAGACGAAGGCCTCACGTTCAAGATCCAGCAGATATTGTTCGCTGACAAGCTGTGGAGCGGAGAGCGAGCCGCCGGCCAACACGT
>JBGOTC010000030.1:0-16439 GCA_041476305.1 Terriglobia bacterium | reverse complement strand
CGCGGATCGCGTGGTCTGCTCGCGCGCCAGGTGGGTTCCAAAGCGGCGAACAAAGTCATTCCCTTGTTCCTTGACGGCGTAGATGGACGCCGCGAGGTCATCCGAACCGGGCAGGACTTCAATGGCGGCCGCTAGCTTTTGAAGCAGGAGGCCCAACTCGCCCCGGTCCTTCCGGACGCAGTGCGCGCAGTCAGTGAGTTCGGGACGCATGCGCTCGACATTGCTGATCTCTGCATCCTCGTGGAGAAAGAAATCCGGAAGAGCTTGCGCCATGGCCCGGGTGCGCTGCAACAACTCCCCCATGCACCCCAGGTTGGCGTAGACCTCGGAATAGCATTCGAGCTGTTCCAGTGTCTTGTCCAGATCCTTGAGAGCGGCGAGCCATCCCTTGTATTCCTCATTGAATGTCACTCGGTTCATGGGAACAACTGAGAGCGTTGAAGCCACAGTGCACCTCCGGGATGCCGTGCTAAGGTGGAAAGAGCACTTGTGCTGCCACAACTATCCGTGAGCATGGCGGCCTGAATCCATACCATCCACAAGGGTTAGCAGGAATCGTGGTCTATCAAGCCCTTTGGAGCCACGAAACTGTGTGGGGCATCACACGCAGGCTTGCGTGCTCTCCCCCAATTCAATCAGGACCATCGCAAACAAGTCCCCTAAGTTGAACCGTGGGAAGAGCTTGCAGCCACGGTCAATGGTGCCCTGCGTGCTTCTCCACCAGTATCGAGGTTTGAGCATGGATACCCTAATAGCGCCAACAAAAGGGACGTCTGCAATCCAAGATGCGGAAACACCATACCCAGGAATTCGCACGACTACCGATGGATCCGCAGCCGCGGTTTGGGTCGAATCGAACATAGCCCAGGGCGCATGCGCTTATCCCATCACTCCATCCACGCCCATGGGCGATGGATTCGCAGCGGAATTTTCGCGCGGCAAGAAGAATCTCTGGGGAGAGACGATCCAGTTCCTCGAGCCGGAGTCCGAGCACAGTTCCGCCTCGGCCTGCGAAGGCTATGCCCTCTCCGGCGGCCGCGTGGCCAACTTCACGGCAGGGCAAGGTCTGATCCTGATGAAGGAAGTGCTTTATGTGATCGCGGGCAAGCGCCTGCCGGTGGTTTTCCACGTGGGGGCGCGGGCTCTGACTTCGCAATCCTTGAACATTCATTGTGGCCACGACGATGTGATGGGCGTGGCGGATTGCGGCTGGGGGATGTTGTTCGCCCGCAACGCACAGGAAGTGGCCGACCTTGCGCTGATCGCCCGGCGCGCCGCCGAAGAGTCAGAGACGCCGATCTTCGTGGTGCAAGACGGGTTCCTGACCACGCACACGCTTGAATCGCTGCGGCTTCCGGAGCCGGAACTGATGCGCGATTTCGTCGGCAATCCCCGCGAGCGGGTGCGAAACCTTTTCGATCCATCCCATCCCGTGCAAAGCGGCGTGGTGCAGAACCAGGACAGTTACATGAAGGGGAAAATTGCGCAGAGGTACTTCTACGAGCGCGTCGCGCCGGCTTTGGAAAATGCGCAGCGTGAGTTCGCCGCGCAAACCGGGCGCAAGTATGGGCCGGTCATTCCCTACCGCATGGAAGACGCCGAGTACGCACTGGTGGGGATGGGTTCGATGATGGAAACCGCCGAGGCGGCAGTGGACTGGCTTCGCGCGCATGGAGTGGCAGCCGGCGCGCTGAGTGTGACGAGTTTCCGTCCGTTCCCCGGCCGCGAAATTGTAGATTGGCTCGAACGCTGTGAAGCCGTGTGTGTTTTCGAGCGGCTGGACGTACCGCTGGCGGAATCAAATCCCCTCGCCGCGGAAGTGAAGTCAGCACTAAGCGACGCCTTTATCGGGCTGGGGCCAAATGCCATGGGGCGCATCCCGCGTGTTCATTCCGCGGTGGCGGGGCTTGGCGGGCGCGATATCCGGCCCGGCCATTTCATTGCCGCAGTGAATGAAATGCAGAAGCGCAATGCCCGGCCATTTTTCGCACTGGGCATCCATCACCCGGACGCGATCGAGATGAAGGAGGACCCGGACGTCCGGCCGGCGGGATCCTACTCGCTTCGCGGGCACTCCATCGGCGGCTATGGCTCAGTCACGACGAACAAGATCCTGGCCACGGTTTGTTCAGAACTGTTCGGTCTGCACGCACAAGCGTTCTCGAAGTATGGTTCGGAGAAAAAAGGGCTGCCGACAACCTACTACCTGACGCTCGCGCCAGAGCATGTTCGGCTGCACGCTGAACTGAACACGGTTAACTTCGTGGCCATTCAAGACGCCAACGCATTTGCCGCGGGCAATCCGCTGGAAGGGCTGCTGCCCGGTGGGACCGTCTATTGGCAGACCGGCATTGCGCCGGAGCAGGTGTGGGCGCAGCTGCCGCCGCTGGCGCGGAAGATCATCCGCCAACGGCGCATCCGGTTGTTCGTACTGGACGCGCTCGGTATCGCGCGGGACGTGGCCCGGCGTCCGGAATTACAGGTACGCATGCAGGGTATCGCTCTGCTGGGCTCCTTCCTGAAATTGACCGAGTTTCGTGACCGCGCAGGCCTGGCCGACGACAAGCTTTTTGCGGAGTTGAAGAACAAGCTGGCGAAGCAGTTCGGAAAGCGCGGCGAACAGGTGGTGGAAGACAATTTGAAGGCGGCGCGCCGCGGGTACGAAGAAGTCCGAGAAGTGGTTCCACCGGCACGCGAGTCATTTGAATCTCAGCCCGCGGCGCTGCACGCCATACCGGAGGAACGATTTGAGAACGGAGTGATTCCCTCCGATTTTTGCCAGCACGTTGTGACCGGTTATGCCCAGGGACGCGAAGCGGAATTGGAGGCCGACGAATTCCTGGCCCGCAGCCTGATGCCACCGGCGACCGCCTCCATGAGGAGCTTCCGGCACCTGGCATTGGAAATTCCCGCGTTTGAAGCCGCCAAGTGTGTGGGATGCATGGATTGCGTGAACGAATGCCCGGACACGGCGATCCTGGCGAAAGTGATCGAACCGGACACCCTGGAACTCCTGTTGAACAAGATCGAGCGGAGTGACTTGTGTGACGTTCTCCAGATTTGCTTCGCAAAGACGAACAAATACTCCGAATTGTTTGAGCGCCGCGGCGAGAAGGGCGGCCTGTTCGGAATTTTTGTGGACCCCGACAAGTGCAAAGGCTGCGGAGAATGCATCACCGCATGCGCCGCTCACGGCGCGCTGCGCATGGTGCCGAAGAGCACCGTGGACCTTGCGCATTTCGATGCGGCCATGGACCTCTATCGCCACATGCCGGACACGCCGGCGCGCTTCATCAGCGAAAAATCGCTGGGCGACATGATGCTTGCGGAACGGTCACTCGCATTCGTGGGGGGCGCGGGCTCCTGCATGGGATGCGGAGAGGCCACCGCTGTCCGGCAAATGCTGGCCGCGACGGCGTTCGTTTATGGGCAGGACAAGATTGGGATCGTGGCCGCCACCGGGTGCAACACGGTCTTTGGCTCCACCTACCCGTTCAATCCCTACAAAGTTCCGTGGACGAACTCCTTGTTTGAGAACGCGCCGGCTGACGCCATGGGCATCCGGCTGCGCTGGAATCAGGAGGGGCACACGGACCGGAAGCTCTGGGTGCTGGGTGGCGACGGCGCCATGCTGGACATCGGGTTTCAATCACTCTCCCGGCTGCTGATGTCGGGCATGGATATCAAAGTGCTGGTGCTCGATACACAGGTGTACTCCAACACCGGCGGGCAAAGCTCCACGGCAACCTTTACAGGGCAAGACGCAAAGATGTCGGCGTATGGCACAGCCCAGCATGGAAAGCGCGAGCGGCGCAAAGAGCTGGCGCAGATCGCCATGATGCATCCGGACGTGTTCGTGGCGCAGACGACGCCCGCGCACATCAACCATTTCTACAAGTCCATCATGGCGGCCAACGAATTCCCGGGACCGGCGGTGGTGGTGTGCTACGCAAGCTGCATGCCGGAGCACGGGGTCGCCGACGATCACGGCATGATCCAGGCCAAACTGGCTGTGGAGTCGCGGACTTTCCCGCTGATGATCTACGACCCGCGGCAAGGCGAGCGCATCCGCGAACGCCTGAGTCTGCGCGGCAATCCTGCGATGAAGGACGATTGGTATATGGACCCCAAGACGAGCGAGCCGGTGAATTTTGTTACCTTTGCGCGGACGGAAGGCCGCTTCGCGCGGAACATCGCCCCGGATGGCCAGCCGGATGAGTTCCTTTTCAAGGCGCAACGCGACAGATTGCAGAATTGGCGGATGTTGCAGGAGTTGGCCGGAATTTCCACCGCTGCGAGTTGAATGGGAATTCAGATACGAGAGACAGAATGGGAACTGCGTTGAGCTCCATTGAGGAATTCCTAATCGGAAGCCGCGCTACCATCCGTGGAAAGGCCACGAAGAATAGCCCGGTCAGCTTGAGTTTCAGAATGCAGGAACGGTTCGCCCGGGTACCCACCGAAAACAGCTGTTCAGGATCTGTTCTCCATCAATGACCCCCTAGAATCGTCGAAAATCCACAGCAACCCCGGGCGAGCTGCTCCAGCATACAGAGCGACCATGCTCCGGAAAATCTATTTGGGGACCGTTTGTGTGATGTCGACCTCAGTCTCATATTGGGGCATTTTTCGATTCTGCTGGGTTACTTGGCGCAGAGATCGCCCCAGTCATCGCGCAGAAGTAACTCAAGGCCTGCATTCTTGTAGAGATACCGCCTGGCCGAAACGGCCCTGCTAGTGCACATGCAATAGCTGAATACTTCCGGCTACCCGCCCCGAGTGACACTTGCCACAAATGAGTAAGGCTTGGCCATGCAGCGGAATGGCCGGAATCACTTCAAAAGGGGGGCTCAATGCCTGAAAAGTCGATTAGTGTGCAGCGAACCGAACAACCCGCAGGGTTTCGGAGCCTGAAACCAGCGACAATGTTTGAGCAGATGGACAACATCTTCAACAAGATTTCCCGGCGCGCTTATGAATTGTTTGAGAACGATGGGCGCAGCTTCGGGCGTGACATCGAGAACTGGTTCCGGGCGGAGTCCGAACTGCTTCACCCGGTGCACATCGAAATCAATGAGAACGAAACCAACTTCCAGGTGAAGGCCGAAGTCCCGGGATTCACCGAAAAGGACCTGGACATCAGCCTCGAGGGGCGCACCCTGACCATCGCGGGCAAGCGCGAAACCTCGAAGGAAGAGAAGGCCGGAAAGAATGTGTTCTGCGAACACTGCGCCGACCAGATCCTCAAGGTGGTGGAACTTCCGGCGGAGGTTGACGCGGACAAGGTGAAAGCCACGCTGCACGACGGGATGCTGAATTTCGAGCTGCCCAAGGCCGTGCCGGCACGCAAGGTGAAAATCGAAACCAAGGCCGCGTGATCCCTTCCGACTGCAGGAACCACTCACAGTTGGGCAGTTCGCGTGAACACCAGAAAGGACGAATGAAAATGAGAGCTCACAAAACTGTAAATCGCAAACCGAAGGCCAAGGCCGCCCCGGTTGTCAAACTGAATGGGCGGCTCGCGGCAAAGAAGGTCGAACTGAACAAGTACACAAGGTAGTCCAACCACTGTGCGGCCCGAAGACCGGGCCGACGGGAAGGCTCCCATGAAGGTGCTACTTGCAGTGGACGCATCTCCTTCCGGCTGCGATGTTGTGAAGGAGGCAGCGGCGCGCCCATGGCCGGCCGGGACGGAGTTCCGCCTCGTCCACGTCGTGGATCCGTTTCTCTACCCCGATGCTCCGTTGATGGTTCAAATGGTGGATCGGGCTGGGGCGGAGTTGCTGGGGCGCGCCGCGGCGGAATTGAAACATTCAGCTAAGAATGTGACCACAGAAGTCCTGCATGGAGTACCCCGTCTGAGAATCCTGGAGGCCGCGAATCAGTGGGGGGCCGACTTGATTTTCATCGGGTCGCAGGGGCTCAGTGGATTCACGCGTTTCTTCCTGGGCAGCACCACGCGGGATGTGCTGCGGAAGGCCCGCTGCCCAGTGGAAGTTGTCCGGGGCATCGCCGCCGGACAGACGCCGCGCTTCGGTGGTCCGATGAAAATCCTATTGGCCACCGACGGGTCTGATCTCTCCATGGCCGCGGTGCAGTCTGTAGCAGACCGCAAGTGGCCCGCAGGAAGCACGTTTCGGGCGATTGCTGTCCCGGAGTTTGTCGGGACTTACATGGCTCCCGATTACCTCACAAGTGAAATGGTCACAGATCTACGAACGAACTCAATGTCGCAATCGCGGGAAGCCCTGGCCCGGGCGCTTGATGCTCTGAAACGCGGCGGGCAAATCGCAGATGGAATCGTTCCCGGAGAGGGGGAAAGCCCGGTGGCGGCCATCGTTCGCGAGGCCGAGGCCTGGGGAGCGGACTTGGTTGTCCTTGGCTCACACGGGCGCCGAGGTTTTGATCGGTTTGTGTTGGGCAGCGTGGCGGAGGCAGTGGCCTTGCGGTCACATTGTTCGGTGGAAATTTACCGCGAGCGAACCGCCAATTGAAGGAACAATCGAACTTTGGAAGGAGTTCAAAAATGAAAGTAAGAGACGTAATGGTCAATGCACCAATCTCCTGCCAGCCGGAACACAACCTTGGCATGGCGACGGAAATGATGTGGAAGGCAAACTGCGGCATTCTCCCGGTGGTCTCGAATGCCGGAAAACCGGTAGGAGTGGTGACGGACAGGGACGTCTGCATCGCCCTGGGGACCCGGAACCGTTTGCCGGGTGAAATTCGCGTCGCGGAAGTGATGAGCGGAAAACTTCACTCCTGCGCTCCGGATGATGACATCCACATCGCGCTGCATACGATGCGGAAGGAACATATCCGGCGGCTTCCGGTGATTTCGAGGGACGGGACGCTCACCGGAATTGTTTCACTAGATGATGTGGCGATGCACGCGGCGGAGATCAACGGAAGAACCGCGCCGGAGCTGACCTACAGGGATGTCGTCAACACCTACAAGGGCATCGCCGCAAAGCGCGCCCTTGAGGTCAAGCGACCGTGGGTTCGCGCCGTGGAGACCAAGGAAGAGGTGAAGCTGGGCGAAGTACTCGTCACCCACTAGGACCGGGCGAGCCACCGACGGCCACTCCGGCCGCAGGCGCTGGAGGAATTGTCGCGGGGATTCAGTGCTACCATTGGCCCGAAAGCTGGGTCATGATCACCCTCCTGCGCAATTGGCGGTTCAAGACAGTCCTACCCGTCGTCGGCGTCTTGCTTCTGGGTTTGGTGGCGTTCCAAGTTGTGATGTTCCTGCTCGAGACGCCGAGCCAGAGGTGGATTTTTCTTGTCGCCGCCGCCGGCGCGGCGGTGATCTGCGTCGTTCTGCTGGTAGCTCTGGCCGTCCTGGTCAACAAGCCACTGCGCGAACTCAACGAAAAAATCGGGAAGTTGCGTGACGGCGACCTGAGCGTCCACGCGGAATTTGCAGCGCGTGGCGACGACATTGGAGAGCTGGGGCGCCACTTCAATGAGATGGTGGACCAGTTGCGCAGCAACCGCGAAGAAATCCAGCGGCTGCATGACGAACAGATGATGCGCGCTGAGCACCTTGCCAGCCTCGGCGAACTGGCCGCCGGTCTGGCGCATGAGATCCGCAATCCGCTGGCGGGAATCGCGGGCGCCATGGACATCATGTCGCACAACCTCCCGGCCGATCACCCCGATGCGCGGATCATGAAGGAAGTGCGCAACCAGGTTTCGCGCATTCAGGGAATCCTGACCGATCTTCTGGATTATGCGCGGCCCAAGCCCTCCCGGCGCGTCCCGGCCGATCTCAACATGACGGCCGAGCAGGCGGTCAGCCTGGCGAGGCAACAAATTCGAAACGGGAAGATTGAAATGGCTTTTGATCCCGTCCCGGATTTGCCGCTGGTGGTGCATGACCCCGCGCGAATGCAGCAGGTCTTGTTGAATCTGATCCTGAATGGAATCCAAGCGATCACGGACTCCGGACGGGTGGAGTTGCGGCTGGCGCGGCAAGAATCGTTTGCGATCGTATCCGTGGCTGATTCCGGCCGGGGCATGCCGGCGGACGACCTTGCAAAAATCTTCCGGCCATTCTTCAGCACAAAGCTGCGCGGCACAGGGCTGGGGTTGCCGCTGGCCAAGGGAATTGTGGAAGAGCATGGCGGGCAAATCGAAGTTTCGAGCGCGCTGGGAAAAGGAACCACTGTGACCATTCGTCTGCCGCTGGCGGAGCACGGTGTATAGTTAGAGACAATGGCACAAGCAAGAGTCCTCATCGTCGATGACGAAAAGCTGCTGCGCTGGTCGCTGGCCCAGCGGTGCAAGGAGGAAGGCTACCTCTCCATCGAAGCGGAGAATGGGGCGGATGCGCTGAAGCTCAACGATTCGCATGCCCCGGATGTGGTGCTTCTCGATGTGCGCTTGCCGGACATGAGCGGGCTCGAAGTGCTGGAGCGCATGCAGTCAGCCGGCGCGGGCCGGGCGGTGATCATGATGACCGCCGATCCTCAACTGGATGATGTGAAGGCCGCGCTGAAGATGGGCGCGTATGACTTTATCGGCAAACCGCTCAACCTCGACGAACTTTGCGTAACGATTCAGAACGCTCTGGAAGCATCGCGCCTGCGGACGGAAGTGGAATCACTCCGCGGGGAGGTCCGCCGCCGCGCGGGCTACCACGATGTTGTCGGGCCTTCCAAGAAGATGACCGAGTTGATGCTCTTCGTGCGCAAAGTGGCGGCCAGCGAGGCCAGTACGGTGCTCATCCAGGGGGAAAGCGGTACGGGAAAGGACCTGATTGCAAAGGCCATCCACTATGAAAGCCGCCGGCAGGAAAAACCGTTTGTCGCCATCAATTGTTCCGCCATTCCGGAAAACCTGATGGAAGCCGAGCTTTTCGGCCATGAGAAGGGCGCATTCACCGACGCCAAAGCAATGAAGAAAGGGCTGTTTGAAGTTGCCGATGGCGGGACATTGTTCCTCGATGAAATAGGCGAGCTTTCACCCTTCCTGCAGGCAAAACTGCTGCGGGTGCTTGAAGATCAGGTGATTCGGCGCGTCGGCGGCGTTCGCGACATTCAAGTGGACGTGCGCGTCACCGCCGCATCCAACCGCGACCTGGAACGCGCCGTGAGCGAGGGACATTTCCGCCAGGACCTCTACTACCGCATTGCAATAATATCGATCTTTGTGCCGCCGCTACGCGAGCGGAAAGAGGATATCCTGCCGCTCGCTGAATTCTTCTTCGGGCATTACAACAAGAAATTCCGCAAGTCCGTCAGGGGTTTGAGCGAGGCTACAAAGAAGCTCCTACTTGCGCATGACTGGCCCGGCAATGTCCGAGAGCTGAAAAATGCCATCGAGCGCGCCATGATTCTGGAGGACAACGAGTCCCTTCAGCCCGATTACCTTCCTTTCGCTGTCTCCACGCATCCTTCAGGAGTTACGGCCTTCGAGAATGCATCGCCGGGAATCGGAGGTGGGGCCGGGGGCAAAGACCAGCAAAGCGGGCGCAAGTTGCCGCCTCTGCAAATCCCGGAAGGCGGAACTTCGCTTGAGGGGATGGAACATGCCATGGTGGAGATGGCCCTGCGACAGGCGCACGACAATCAGACACAAGCCGCAAAGTTGCTGGACATCAGCCGTGACGCGCTTCGATACAAAATGAAGAAGTTCGGCCTGATTCACGGGGACGAGGATGAAACACCACCCCCTGCCGATTCCTGAAAGACTCCCGGAAGTTTCTGGAGCTCCGCGATCCAAATTCCAGAGCAGGTTCAGTTTTCGAGAATGGCTTCGAGGCCGGCCTTGTCTCGGATCAGCACGCTCGGACCCGAGATGGCAATGAACATTTTTGTTTTGAATGAGGAAAGAGTTCGCGTCACCGTTTCCCGCGACACTCCCACGATCTGGGCGATCTCTTCATGAGTGAGATTCAGGTTTATGCGGATGCCCTTCGCGCTCTCGGTTCCCTTCTCCGCCCACTCCAATAGAAAACGGGCCACTTTTTCAGGAGCGGATCGCGAGAGCCCCATGCACCGGACGCGGTGGCAGGCTGCGCGGTAGTAATCGCTCAGCTGCTCCACGGTGCGGCCGAACACGTCCGAATTCTGGCGCACAAATTTCGTGAAATCCTCGGACTTGATGAAATTCACCTGGCAGGGCTCAAGGGTTTCAGCGGTCAGCTCGTAGGGCTTTCCCGTGACCGTGGCGTGAATTCCCAACACTTCTCCCGGCTCAGCAATCCTCATGATGAGCGTCTTCCCTTCAGGGGATGCCATGGTCAGCTTCACGCGACCCCGGCAGAGCAAATAGACCCCGCGCGGAACCTGCCCCTCCACAAAAAGCAGCGCTCCAGAAGGATAGGAACTTGTGTGTTTGATGGCCTGGAGTGATTGTGTCGCGCCGACAGGAAGCTCGCAAAAATAACTGGCTCCACGCGACGAACAAGTTTCGCAATTCTCGACCAGGTTTAACCCGTATGGCACGTGCATCTCAAACCTCCCGGCCCCATCTCTGGTTATGGGCCAACACTTTCTTAAGATAAGCACGAACACGACCTTACGTGACGCAAAACACGCTACTCCTGTAAGTGGTTTATCTACAGATACTTACGTCAATATCATGGCTGGGCAGACTCAGGGAATCCATTGATTCCAAGAGCGCAACTTCGCGCAATCCCCCTCCCGGCGAGTGATTTCACCCACCAGTGATGTGCACCGATCTCACATCGAATTGTGACCTGCGATACGGTTCGGCCCACAAGACACCCGTTATGCTCAGAATGGAGCGAGTGTTGCTTTTCAGGAGAGCAAGCAGATGAAACGCGTCCTCGTGTTGAACAACAACGAAGAGGATTTGAGGACGCTTGAGCAAACCCTTCGCGCCAGCAGTTTCGACGTGCGCACCACATGGAGTGGCCGCGAGGCTCTTGAGCTGTTGACCTCGGAAGAGTTCGACGCGCTGGTTGTGGACGACTACCTCCCCGACATGCATGTGGACAGTTTCCTGGCGATGGTCGCCAAGCTCCCCGTCAGACCAATCATCCTGGTCATGACACCCGAGCCAAATTTGAAAGACACAAAGCGATTTGAAAACCTGAAGGTGACCAAAGTCGTGGATAAGCGGCTGCTCCACTCGATGCCACAATCGATCGGATTGCTGCTGGAGCGCGAGTGCGATGCCGCGCCGGCATTGGAGTCGGCGGTGAGCACCCCGGCCGCAATCCGGACCAACTCACATTCAAGTGGGAGGAAATCATGAACGCCGCCATTCTCGATACAGCGAGCACGCTTCAAAACCCTGCGGACAAAGCAGAGGGAGTCTGGCGTGAATTTCAACATCCCAAGACAGAAATCCTCGCCGCCCATTCGATTCAGGCCCAGGTCGTCCTGACGCAACCGGGGCGGGACCATCGCCAGTTCGTGGTGCACACTGGTTCGGGACACAGTTTCCTGATCGACGACGCCGTCGGCGGGTCGGGACCCAAGCCGATTGAACTGGTGGCCGCCGCACTTGCTGGTTGCACCGCATTTGATGTCATTACCATTCTGCGAAACAAGAAGCATCAACACGTGACTCGCTACGAAGTTCACGTCGAGGCCGAGCAAGCGCCGCGGCCGCCACAGGTCTTTGTTGCCGTGAAGATCCGGCACATCATTACCGGGTTTGATGTCGACGCCGTTGCGGTGCGTGAGGCAATCCGGACATCGGAAGAAAAGTACTGCTCCGTTGAGGCGATGTTGAAACAAACCGCCGTAATCACAACCACATTCGAGGTTCTGCAGGAACACCAATAGTCAATCAGGTCTCGCTCCGTGTAATACCGCAGCATTCGCGAGATTTCACGCACTCAACACGAATCTCAATTCCCTTTCCTTGGACTGGCTCGCCAAGTCGATCAAAACTAGGGATTTATGCCGATGCCAGGTTGCACCCCAATGGAACACTAAGTGCTCCCTATGTAATTGGAGTTCGAAAGTACGACACAGGTCGGGCGGTTGAAACCGGTCTTAGGGACCGGGGGCTGCGGAAAGTCCAGAGAAAAGGACAACCCAGCCGGGGCGGAACACCGAAGTGCTCCAACGCTGTCGCGCTAGGTAGCGAAGGGGCCTCCCGCCCGACCTCGAATTTGGGCAGCGGCCAAGACGGGAGTACAAAAGACCGCCTGAAGGCATAGGCGCCTGGGCCTGTTCACAGGCTCATTCCCGATCTTGGCCGCTGTTTTTTTTGCGCATACTGCTGAGATGCCTCTTCATTCCCCCGGCATTTTCGATTACCCCTCCGAAACGCGCACTTCAACGCAGTTAGGCGTCTGAGGTATATGGCCCAAATCCTGCGCGAGAAAGCTCAGATTCAAGAATTGCCACACGCTGCGGGCTCCCTACAGTTCACTCAAATCCCTATAAATGCAGGGTTTAGCCGCGATGGCGCCGCATCTGCTTTTGGCTAGACATGTGCTCCAGGACACAAGGTAGATTTGGCGGGAGGCGCAAAATGTCACATCACCAAGCAATCTTCACGGCGGAAGCGGGAAGAATTCATCACGAGCATGTCGAACTGCGGAATAACCTCGCGGCGCTTGATCAGTCACTCGACCGCCTACGATGTGATTCCGAACAACCCGACAACATGTTGGGCGCCGCGGAGGTCATCTTCCTCGCTCGCCAATTTGGCGCCTACATTCCTTCTCACTTCGAACGCGAGGAAGAGATCCTCCTCGACAAAGTCGCTACGGTCAGCGATGAGCTGATGGAATTGGCCGCGGAGCTCAAGCAGGAACACCGCAGCCTGCGCGTATTGTTGAAGACTTTTGTGGATGCCGCGGACGGTCTTCATGACTCCGATGATGTCATCGCAGATGTGACCAGGACAAAACTTCTGGGCCGGGCGTTCACCTCTCAGATTACCCGCCACATCAGCAGCGAAGAAACGGAACTGGCCGGATTTCTATGAGCGCTCAGCTCGAATCCGGGAAACTACTCCAGGCGGTCTCCGTTGACTCACTCGTGTCCACGGCTGCTGAGAATGAGGGTGACCAGTCTCGCCCATTTGATCGTCGCCAAAGATTGCGCGCAGAGCCCGTTCACGCGCAGAAGCGTGACCCCCAAGAACGATTAAATGATTTTTGCGAGGTCAGCGTGCCGCTGACACTGGACCAAGCGGTCCAGGAAGCGAACCGCTGCCTTCAGTGCGAACATCAGCCATGCACCATCGGATGTCCCGCGCACAATGAAATCCGCGATGCCATGTGGCTGCTGAGTCTGGGCGATGTGCGTGGAGCCGCCCTCAAATTCCTGGAAACGTCGAATCTGCCGGATATCTGCGGCCGCCTCTGTCCGCAGGAAAAACAGTGCGAGGGCGCGTGCGTGCTGCGAGGGTGTGACGCTCCCATCGCCATCGGCAAATTGGAAGCATTTTGTGTGGACGCGCTCCGCAACACCTACGGCGGCTATCCCAAGCCGGTGATCCCTCCTCCCCTGGGAACACATGTCGCGGTTGTCGGCTCCGGTCCTGCGGGTCTCGCCGTGGCGGAAGAGCTGGTGAAACTCGGCCACAGAGTCACTGTATTTGAAGCCTGGCCCTATCCCGGCGGGCTGCTCATCTATGGGATTCCGGGATTCAAGCTCAGTAAGGAAATCGTTGACGCGCACATCCGCTCGCTCAAAGAAATGGGTATCACGTTCCAGTGCAATACTCGCATTGGAAAAGATCTCTCCGTGGATGACCTCCTGAAAAAACATGGTTTTGATGCCGTGTTCCTCGGGCACGGCGCCAGCGCCGGAACGCGCATGAAGACTCCCGGGGAGGACTTGAAGAATATTTACAACGCCACGGAGTATCTGGTGCGCGGAAACCTGGCGGACGAGATGCTCCCCGAAAGCATGCATGGCAGGCCCCATGCCGGGCGGAAGACAGTCGTTGTCGGCGGCGGAGATACGGCTATGGATTGCGTGCGTACAGCGCGGCGCCTCAGCAGAGAAGGAGAAGTCTGGTGCGTTTATCGCCGCACCGAAGCTGAAATGCCCGGCCGGATGGAAGAGCGCAAGAATGCCCGCGAAGAGGGAGTGAAGTTTGAGTGGCTGACGCTCCCCGTCAAGTTCATCGGCGATGCAGAAGACAATGTTGTGGCCTGCGAATGCATCCGCATGAAGCTCGGCAAGCCCGATGCCAAGGGACGCCGCAGTCCGGAACCGATTGAAGGCTCCAACTTCGTTCTGGAATGTGACACCGCGGTGATAGCCATCGGCTATGGCGTGGATCCTGTAATCGCCCAAACGACGGAAAACCTGAAGACCACAAAATGGGGAACCATCTGGACCAATTCGGAAGAGGACAACGAAACTTCGCGACAGGATGAGGTCTGGGCCGCGGGCGATTGTGCGCATGGCGCGGACTTGATCGTTACCGCGATGGTCCCCGCGCGCAAAGCAGCGCACTCCATCGACCGTTCGCTTCGCGCAAGAATCCACGCAAAGACCGCATCAACCACCCCGGAAGCAATCGGCGCGAAGTAGAGCTGATTTCCTACAGAAGAGTGGTGAGCCGCGGAGGACTCGAACCTCCAACCCGCTGATTAAGAGTCAGCTGCTCTACCATTGAGCTAGCGGCCCACGAAGGGACAAACATTTTATAATGCATGCTGCGGTTTGTCGAACCGAGTAAAAACAGACCGGGACGCACCCGCCCGAAACCTGATTCTCTTACAAGCGGAGATTACCTGCGAAGTTCTGCGGCGATTTCCTCGGCCACGTGGCGCGCATGCGCGATGTCACCCGGCTCGAAGGAAATGGCGGAGACTTTTGAGTGACCGCCACCACCATACCGCTCGGCAAGCGTGGCCAGATTCTTGTGCACCTCGTCCCCGCGCCACGGGTTCGATCCAATGGAAACCTTCGCGCGCGTCTCGGACGCGCTCACACTGACGGAGTAAACACATTCCGGGTGCAACAGGTAGGGAATAAATTTGTTGGCGCCCTCCAGGTCGAGGTCGCTTACATCAAAAAAAATTACTCCGCCCGAGGCCTGAATGCGCTGGCGCAGGATGTCCATGGAGCGCTCGTGGCGGTCGAGCAGCGGGCCCAGATGTTTCGCGACCAGCGGCAGTTTGACGACTTCGCTAAGCGGGCGCGACGCCAGCTCCGGCACGAGCCGCGCGGGAATGTTTTCCTCGGGCGCGGCCTCAATCACCAGCGCGATACGCGTCGCCGGCTCACTGATGCTGACTGCTTCTTCCGCCGAAGCGTATTGCGCGCCATCAATAATGTCTCCCCAGTGAATCAGGTCGGCCAGCGGCGCGGAATCAAATCCGAATTTTGTCCGCGCGACGTCGGCGATCAGTTTGGTGCAGGATCTGTACGAGGGATCGTAGAACTTGTTGCTGGTGCGGTCGCTCTTGAAATGCTCGGCGTCGGCGGGGCTCAGAAACGCGCTCTGGTGGTGGTCAAACCACCAGGTCAAGCGGGGCGACGCGGAATACTTGAAATCCACGATGGCGTTCTCATCGCCATCAAACATGGCATCCTCGAAGGGGCGCCGCGCGCGATGCGTCATGCCGGTATAGAAAAATTCCGCATCGGACGCGACGCGCTCGCGGAAAAATCGCGTAAAGACGGCCGCCGAGGCGGCTCCATCGAAGCAACGATCGTGGAAGAAGATTCTGACTTTCACCGGGCGCGACACTCTTCATGGTTTGGTCCCGGCCACAAAATGGCTCGAGGTCCAAGGATTTACAGAGCCACTAAAGATGGACGGGCCTCCGAGGATTGTCAAGCGTGCGGTATTTGCGGGTGAGCAGCAGAAAAAAAACGGGGAGCCCGTGTGAAAGGACTCCCCCGTCAAACCATCGGCACGCAAGCGCACGCCGCGAATCACTCCGCCGCGGTTACGACTGGACTTTTCCCGCAATGCTGTCGGCAATGTCCGCGGCGCCGGGAACGCGGAACATCTTGCGGTTGTAGGCCTGGTACATCAGGAAAATCCAGGCCACCAGCATGACAATGCAAATCCCGTAATAGAGAAGCAATCCTGCCGACCAACCCCAACCTGCTCTGCCGATTGCAATCTCCAGGCCGAAGACGGAAATGATAATCCAATACAGGATGCTGGTGAGACCGAACACGACTATGGACTGCGCGGCGTGGAAGCGCACGCTGTGGCGCTTGTCAATCAGCAGGAAAACAATCCCTGTGATCCAGCCGAGCGAATAGGCCAGAGTTCCGGCCACGTTTTCTTCCAACCCCGCCGTGGCGGGCGCCGCATTTCCCTGCGATGCCGGTGCCGAGGATTGTCCGTGCGCCGCGGCGACCGCCTTGCCGCACTTGGGACAGAATGCAGTTCCGTCAGCAACCTGGGTGCCGCAACTGCCGCAAAATGCCATGGTGATCCTCCCGTGCGTGGAAAGGTGAGAACTACTTCATTCCGGCGGAGCCTAACAGAACATGGCGCGGGCCGCAAGCGATGATGGCGCGCGCGAT
>JBGOTC010000029.1:0-16507 GCA_041476305.1 Terriglobia bacterium | reverse complement strand
CTCGTCCTGGGGATCGTAATACGCGCTGCATTTGTAGAGGAATTGCACGGAATCGGAGAGGGCAAGAAATGCGTGTGCGAACCCGGCTGGGATATAGATCTGGTTCTGTGCGGTCGAGGAAAGCACAACACTTGCCCACTTTCCGAATGTGGGCGATCCAACACGAATGTCAACCGCCACATCCATCGCTTCGCCTTCGATGACACGGCAAAGCTTTGCCTGGGGTTGGTGCAACTGGTAGTGAAGGCCCCGGAGCGTCCCCTTCACTGAACGCGAGTGATTGTCCTGAACAAATACCGCGGAGATTCCCAAGTCCGCATAGCGCGACTGATGGTAGGTCTCCAGAAAGAACCCCCGCGAATCGCGGAGTATCGTGGGACGCAGTTCCCAGACGTCAGGAAGGGATGTAGGAATTCGTTCCAAACTATTCACAACCTCGAAACACACGCCCGGGAGCAACGATGGGACCCATTAACGAGAGCTCTTGGGCCCGCCGCGGGCGATCGCATGCAATGAAGTATCCCGATTCACGTAATACTTATCGTAGTAGGAGCGGTAGTCACCGCCGCGGACTCCGGCAAGCCAATCCTTGTTGGTCTTATACCACGTGATTGTTTGCTGCAGGCCCTGCTCGAGGGGAATCACCGGCTTCCAACCCAATTCGTGGTCCATCTTCTCGCAACTCAACGCATAGCGCCGGTCGTGCCCGGGGCGGTCCTTCACGTAGGAAAGCAGTGAATCCGGTTTTCCAACGATGTGAAGCAGCCGCCGGGCGATGGAAATATTCTCTTCCACGTCCAGGCCGCCGATATTGTAGACCTCGCCGACGCGGCCGCGCTCCAGCACAGCCATGATCCCGCGGCAATTATCCTCCACGTGGAGCCAGTCGCGTTGCTGCTTTCCATCACCGTAGATGGGGAGGGGTTTGTCATCGAGGGCGTTGGTTATCATCAACGGCAGAAATTTCTCCGGAAACTGGAACGGCCCATAGTTATTTGAGGAGCGTGTAATCACCCCCGGAAATCCATAGGTGCGGACATAGGAACGCACCAGGAGATCCGATCCCGCTTTGGATGCGGAATAGGGACTGCTCGGATGCAGATTTGAATTTTCATCCGCGAACGCGCCGGACGGCATGTCTCCATATACTTCATCGGTCGAGATGTGGATGAACCGCTCGACATGAAGTTTTCGCGCAATCTGAAGGAGGACGGATGTCCCTGTGACGTTGGTTTCAATCACCGGGCCGGGCTCGTAAATGCTGCGGTCCACATGAGACTCGGCGGCAAAATGGACGACGGCGTCACAACCCCGCATGGCGCCTTCGACCGCGGCCAGGTCGCAAATGTCACCCTTTACGAACGAGTAGTTGGGGTCGTCCGCGATGGATTCAAGGTTTGCGAGGTTTCCAGCGTAGGTCAGCTTGTCGTAGTTTACAGCGGAATGGTTCTTCTCCAAGCCCAGGACATGCCGGATGAAATTGGAACCGATGAAACCAGCCCCCCCGGTGATGAAGAGCTTCATCGGTTCACTTCCTGGCGCGAAACGGGCTCCGCTTTAATCATTCCATCCATCTTGTTTGCCCCTGACTGGGCAACGAGATTGTTCGCGCGGAGCAATGACTCGAATGTGCCGGCGTCGGTCCACCAGCCGTCGAGGACTTCAAAGGTGAGCTTGCGTTCTTCAATGTAGAAATTGTTCACATCGGTGATTTCAAGCTCACCGCGGCCGGATGGCTTCAAGCGCCTGATTTTCTGAAAAACAGACGCGTCATAGAGATAGATGCCAATGACCGCGTAATTCGACTTGGGTTTCTTGGGCTTCTCCTGGATGCCTACGACGACATCGCCGCGAATTTCCGCCACGCCGAAGCGGTCGGCATCCGTTACTTCTTTCAGCAGAATTTTGGCTCCGTCCTTCTGTTTCTTGAAATTCTCGACGGCACGGCAAATGTTGTTCTCGATGATGTTGTCGCCCAGGACGACGCAGACAGAATCCCCAGCCGCAAAATACTCCGCCAGACCAAGGGCCTCCGCGATTCCGCCCTCCCCTTCCTGGTAGGTGTAGTTCAAGTGCTTGAGCCCAAAATCCCGGCCATTGCCAAGGAGCCGCAAAAATTCGCCGGCATTTTTTCCGCCGGTGACCAGCAAGATCTCCTCGATCCCAGCATTGACAAGGGTTTGGATGGGGTAATAAACCATCGGCTTGTCAAAGATGGGAAGCAGGTGCTTGTTCGTGACACGAGTCAGCGGGTTCAGCCGGCTTCCGGTCCCTCCCGCGAGCACTACGCCTTTCATGCGATTCCTACTTTCCCGTGAACAGCGCAAGGGTCAATTAAAATGAGTTTTAGCTGCTTCGATTATTGCGCTAGACATGAATTGCCACAAGCATTGGCCGTGTTCGGTGGTGCAAGACAGACACGTGCCGGGCCAAGCGGCACGAGAGTCAACCTCTTGCCAGCCCATCCAAGTTCATCCAGATGAGCCCCGCTAATGCGAGGCTCATCGACAAGAGCAACAGCATGAGGGAGGGCTGACGGCCGCTGATCCAGACAAGCAGGCCTTCCAAAAGGGCTGAGGAAAGGATAATCCCAGTCAGCACCACGAGACTGACGAGACCCTTTCTTGCGCTATTCTTGCGGACCGCAAGTCCAAATAGGATTCCCATGGGGAGAAATACCAGTGAATCATACAGGACGGAGTACGCGGCCAACTCCGCGCTCTTGATGCGAACAAGCATGCGAACCAGGCCGGCACCCGGGCTCAAATAGTAGGACTCGTGAGCCCTGACACCGTTGAGGAAGAGCGAACCCAGGGCGCCATCGTAGGCAAACACGATGGAGAACTTCTCTTTTGGCGCGAAGGCATGGGGCACGCGCCAAACCAGATAAGACTTCCTGGAGGACAAGGCGCTGCGAAGTTCCACCGCGAGATCCACGCCCGCTTGAATCAAACGAAAGTCTATTACACCTTTTCGTGTGGAAGCCTCCACAATGGTGCCTTCGCTCTCCTCACCAAAGCGCGGTACACCCTCAAACAGAACCGTAAACTGATTCGTCGTCTGCACAGCCCTCGACAATTTGGTGACAGGCGACTCAGAGACCAGAAGAGGTTTCGCACGCCCCCTATGTGATTGGTGCGCCGCCGGCGCTCGAAGTTCGGCCTGCTCGAGGACAAGCGGAGGCAGCGAACTCGTTTCGTCAAGAATGGGCGGGGAATGTGAAAAGTCGTAAGCGCCCAACAATCCTGAATTGAGCGACGAATGAGGATCGGCGGGAGAGCCCAATTCGCTCACCTCCTCAGGTCTCAGGGCGCGATTCCACAATCGAATGCGAAAGGCCTGACCTTCCCATGGTGATTCCCCTCTCGCATCATTTCCAATTGTCAGAAAGGAATCGGGATCCCAATTGTTCAATCGCGATTGACGCTGCAATGGAATTGAAAACGCGAGCCAGACTCCAAAATAGAGGATTGAAACAGCGGCAATTCTTGGGAATGTGAGCCAGGACTCCACCTGCGTTTCCCAAGCAACCAGCTTGTGAAGAATGAAATCACCCATCACGAAGCCGAGGGCCATTCCCAGAAACGAGCCCAATGTGTTTGCGAAAACGTCGTCCCAGGCAGAGTCGCGCGCCGGTATGTAGATCTGGACAAATTCGATCGCATAGGAAAGGAATGCGCCGGCGACCAGCGCCAGGCCAAGAGATTTCAGCTTCGATGTTCCCCGCGCGCGGGCGAAACCTGACAAGGCAAATCCGAATGGAACGAACAACAAAGCATTCAGAAGGGTGTGGAGGACTCCTCCGAACTGGGGAGGGCTTCCCAAAAGAAAGGGATGGCTGGTTCCAGGGGACTTGACGTTGATATCAATCCAATAGGGAAAGAGCGTGAAGAAAAAGACCCCGAACAACGAGGCAGCCAGAATCCGGTTCAACCACTTTCGCTGGGGAGGGCGGGATACCCGATCGGAATTTAGCTCATCCATTGATTGTAGGAGTGATGTCTTCCATTTGTGAGCAAGTCTAGCACGGCCAAGGACTTGGTTTGCAGTGCGCGAACAGCGACTTGTGTTCCGCTCATCCGCCCTCGTGCATTTCTCCCCGCCGCTGACCAGCAATGACCGAAATCAAGTGAAATTTGCGGTGTGAACGGAAGAGCAGTGCATGTTCGATTGGCCAGTCAAACTACTGTCCCTTGTTTAGCCTACAGACCAGTAGTCCCTTCTTAGCGGTCATTGTTACGCTGCAGTTGTCATGAAAAGGCCCATTAGAGCGGCGAAGGATCAGGGGAGCTGGACGAAGGCAAAGCGAAACCAGGCAGGGGCCTTCAGCCTCCATAACACATTTGCTTTCATACTCTTAGTGGCCGCAATTCTCGCTGGCATGGGTCAGACGGGATGTATCGGCCTGACCGGGGCGCAAGCGCCACCCAGCAACGGGCCCACCCCCCAGCCGCAAATCTCATTCTCTCCATCGTCCGTGGATTTCGGAAGCGTGGCAGTTGGCGGAAACGTCCCGCGAACCGTGGTGATCTCCAATCCCGGAGGCGCCGCACTTGTCCTGAGC
Source organism: Terriglobia bacterium (assembly GCA_041476305.1). Taxonomy (GTDB): domain Bacteria; phylum Acidobacteriota; class Terriglobia; order Acidiferrales; family UBA7541; genus DASTCZ01. The sequence continues at coordinate 11,943 of JBGOTC010000029.1, read as the reverse complement.
AGCGCCTCTGCGACAGGCACAGGATTCAGCCTGACATCGATGACGACGCCTGCGACGGTGAATGCCGGACAGTCTCTCAACATTTCGGTAAAGTTCACCCCGTCCGCGGCTGGAAGCGCCTCAGGCAGCGTGAACTTCGTGACGAATGCCACGGGGTCCCCACAAACGATTTCGCTCACCGGGACTGGAGTCGCCGCAGCATCCGTGCTGACCGTGATCCCAACCAGCATCAATTTCGGGAATGTGAATGTGGGCGCCAATTCCAGTCAGACCGTGACACTGAGCAACACGGGGTCGTCGAGCCTGTCGATCTCGCAAGCTCTGGCAAGCGGAACCGGATTCTCCATGAGTGGAATCGCGACTCCAATCACACTTGCGGCGGGACAGAACACGACGCTGACCGCAAAATTCATGCCGACGACAAGCGGGAATGCGAGCGGCAACATCACGATCACAAGCAATGCTTCAAATTCCAGCGTGGTGATCCCGCTCAGCGGGACGGCGATTCAGCCGCAAGCAGCGATTTCCATCACTCCCAGCCCGGTCAGCTTTGGAAGCGTGAATGTCGGCAGCAATGCCACGCAGAACATGACCATCACCAACTCGGGCACCGCGGCGCTCAGCATCACACAATTGACGGCTTCCGGCACAGGCTATTCCGTCCTTGGGTTCAGTCTGCCGATTTCCGTCGCGGCGGGACAGACTTCGACGTTCACCTCGAAATTTGCGCCGACCACGGCTGGAGCCGCGAACGGCAGCATATCAATCACAAGCAACGCACCAGGATCCCCGCTCACAGTTTCCATGAGCGGCACAGGTGTTCAAGCAACTATCTCGGCTATCCCTTCGACGGTGGGCTTCGGAAACGTGATTGTCGGCGCCCCGAATTCTCAAACTGTGACACTGCACAATGGCGGCACAGCAAGTCTGACGATTTCGCAGGCCACCACCACCGGAACCGGCGTCAGCATCAGCGGTCTGAGTATCCCCGCTACTCTGGCGGCGGGCGCAAATGCGACGCTTAACGTGACATTTTCACCTGTAGGAGCGGGAGCGATATCCGGGTCAGTCGTTTTGACCAGCAACGCACCCACTTCACCATTGACGATCCCCGTCACGGGGACGGGAGTTGCGGCGACCAGGGTAATCAACGTCAGCGCCTCCAACCTGACTTTTGGAAACATCAACGTCAGCAGCAATAGCGTTCAGAATGTGACGCTGACGAACAATGGCAATTCCAATGTGACGATTTCAAACATCGGCACATCGGGCGCGGGATATTCCGCGAGTGGCGTGGCGAACGGAACGACACTCTCGGCGGGACAATCAACGAGCCTGAGCGTTACGTTCGCACCCACAATCGCAGGAGCCGCCTCCGGCAACGTCACGATCACGAGCAACGCAAGCAATTCTCCGGGAAACATTTCCCTGACCGGGACCGGCATCCAGACAGCGATTTCGCACTCGGTAACACTGTCCTGGACCGCCAGCACATCCACTGTCGTGGGATACAACATCTACCGCTCAACCGTCCCCGGCGGACCCTACACACTCGTCACAAGCTCTCCCGTTTCAACGACGACATACACGGACACTACGGTTCAAGCGGGCGTGACGTACTACTACGTCGTAACCGCCGTGGATGCCAGCGGGAACGAAAGTGTGTATTCCAACGAGGCCTCCGCCAGCGTTCCGACCCCGTAGCCTGGCTGTCGTGAGAGACCGCGAGAGAGCCTTCCATCCACCTGGGATTGCAATCTCCCCCGAGTTTGTAGCTCTTGTGGAGGGCCAAACTCGCTTCCGATCCCCAGTAAGCAGCAGTGAAACCAAGTACAAGTGAAATGTTGCCAGCGGAGTGGGGAACATGTAACTTGGTGATGGGTGTGTCACCCTTCATGGAAACATTGATCCGATTTTCGCTCGCGAATCCGCCTCTTACCCGCTCGGGGAAGTACTTAGGAATAGTCGGCTGTCTTTCGCTGGAATGAAGATCGGGGCCCCGACCCGGAAGCGCCTGAAATCATTCTTCATCGTGTCGACTGGAATTGAGCAGTGGCGCAACATCTCGGTCTGAGCCGAAGCCCATTGGTTTGACTCCATTACGAGTACGAGGCTGAAGGAGAGGTGGCGTGCCCCCGGAAGACCGGCAATTTGAGACTCCTCCCGGCGAAGCAGCGGACCGCCGAATGAATGAGGGGCAAACGCGCAAGACGGAGGGCTGCAGGATCCTATTCCTCGGCAATTCCTACAACTTCATGAGCGCGGCTTGTCTGCAGACTGTCGTTGAAATGGGCTACGACATAGTGGTCGGATTCTGCGACCCCTTCAACGAAGGCGCCTGGCAACTCTTTCGAAAGAGACTCAAGTCGCAGGGCTGGGGTTCGGTCTTTGCGAAAGCAGCTTACCTGTTGCGATGCAAGACACACATTGCCTTGCGAAGGATGGGCATCCCCGTGTCGGGATATGTCTCGCTGCAGGAACTCTCCCACTCGCTGGGGGTGAGAACTATCCGGTGCGCGGATCCCAATAGCCCCGAATTTGTGAAGGAGGTGCAGCGGCTGGAAGTGGACTTAATCATTGTGGCGGCCTTCAGCCGGATCCTCAAGCAAGAGTTAATTGGCGCCCCACGTTTGACCAGCATTAATGTCCACCCCTCGCTGCTGCCACGCTACCGCGGGCCCGACCCCTTCTATTGGGTGCTGGCGAACGGCGAGACGGAGACAGGCGTGACCCTTCATTACATCGATGAAGGGATTGATTCGGGGGACATCATCCTACAACGGAAACTGGAGATAGGTCCTAAGGACACGGAGATTAGTCTGAGGGACCGGTCAGCACGAGTGGCAGCCGAACTCCTCCGTGAGGGAGTCCCACTGATGTTGAAGGGGATGGCTCAGCGCCTTCCGCAAGACCACACCGCCGCAAGCTACTATTCTTTTGCCCCCAAGAGTGTGTCGGTCCTGGAACGGCGCGGCCGCAAACGCAAGCCCCGGGCAGATCAAGCTCGAAAAACTGCCTCGGTGCAACTGTTTGAGCTTGATCCATTGAGAGATTCAAGATGGCGGGCATTTATCGAGGAACATCCGGCAGCATCGGTCTTCCACTCCGTTCCATGGCTGGCAGCCTTGCACCAGACGTATGGCTACCAACCCGTTGTGTACACGACTTCACCGCCGGGCACAGCGCTGCGCAATGGCCTCGTTTTTTGCAAGGTGGAAAGCTGGCTCACGGGAAGGCGGCTGGTGTCATTACCTTTCTCGGACCACTGTGAACCCCTGGTCGAATCCGTGGAGGAATTGAAGGGCATGCTTCTCCAGTTGCAGGAGACTCGGCGGGCCGGCGATTGGAAGTACATCGAGGTTCGGCCAACAGACAGCGGTCTTTCTCCCGCGCTCACAATGGAAGGGTTTCAACCTTCCAAACGGTACTACCTGCATGCTCTGGATTTGCGGCCTGCGGAACAAGAGGTTTTTCAGCGATTCCACAAGAGCTCAATCCAGCAGCGAATCCGTAGGGCGGAACGGATCGGGATGATCCACAAGGCCGGCCGAACGGATGAGCTCATGCAAGAATTCTGTAAACTAAACCTGCTGGCGCGACGGCGGCACCAAATTCCGCCTCAGCCCGAGGCATGGTTTCATAACCTGATGAAATTCATGGGCGATGCCCTTGAAATCCATATCGCTTCTTACAACAACACAGCAGTCGCCAGCATCATTACGCTTCGGTTTAAAGATACAGTCGTTTACAAGTATGGAGGATCCGATCAAGCGTTCCACGGGTACGGTCCCATCCCTTTCCTCCTTTGGAGCGCCATGCAAAGAGCCAAGTCCATGGCGGCCAAAACTTTCGACCTGGGCCGCTCCGATTCCTTCAACGAGGGGCTCATTCAATTCAAAGACCGATGGGGTGGAGAAAGGAAAGTACTTTCCTATTGGCAATACCCTGCCCCCACCGAGAAGCTCTCCGAAAACGAGAGCCTGCGACTTCGTGTGGCGAAGCAACTCATCGGAGTTCTCCCGAATGCAATGTTAAAGGTCGTGGGAAGACTACTTTACCGTCACATTGGGTAGCGCTTAAAGGGCAGCACATTCCCGCAGACAAGATGGAAATACAAACTTGGATTTGAGAGTGACGCGGGGGAGACGTCTGGGGATGGGCTTGCAGATCAGGAGTGGACCCTCAGAAGGGCCGCGAAGCTTGGCGCACGCCAAAATGCCCGGTTCCGGACTACAGTTCAATCAGCAAGCCGGTATGTGACCCGGCCGTCCTGCAAACTTGCATAAGCGACCCTGGCCTGGTCCGCATCCGGACCTTCAATCTTCCAGGACTGGCCAACCTGCGTGAGTTTCATTTGACTCCGGTTTCTCCACCACTTGTCAATGGCCACCGGCGGAGCAATCCACAAATTCTCTGTTTCACGAAGGCCGACAAGATACTCCAGCAAATCCACATAGACGGATCGCGCCCGCTTTTCAATAATGTAGTCCGGATGCACGATGAAACTCAGCAGGCCATGCCGCTTCTTGATAATCCCAATTTGCTCTTTCCAAATATCGATGGTGTAGTCCCCGATGATGTGAAATAGCGAATAGTCCTGGATGGCGGTCAGCGGCAATTCCAGGATTGATCCGTTGAAATAGGGCATGACCGTGCAGCAGCCCCCGCGTTGCGGCTCAAGATGGGCCACATTCGGCACGGACATATCGTAGGAAAAGTCCAGCGCCTCGAGCCAGTCCTGCCTCCGGTACATGGCGCCGGACCGAAAACCTCGAGTACGGAATTTCCTGGCGTAGGTGTTGATCTGCTGTGCCCGGCGAGCAAATTCTTGCTTATCTCCGAACAATTTCCCGTCGTGATTCAAGTCATGGACGTTCAGCTCGAAGCCCCGTCTCAAGAATTCATCGAGGAACGCGTCCGTGATTTCATATCTGACTTCCGGGACAACTTGAAACGCAGACTTGATGCCGAATGACTCGTCCAGATCCATGAGTTCGCCGCAGAAATCACGCCCGGCCGGGCCTTCCACGTCGTGAGTCATCATGGCGCAACTCGGGGCGCCCTCCGGCCAAAACCAAATAAAGGGCACTTCACGCCTTCCACTCCCTTTCAATGAGAGCGCCATTGCTTCATCCATGAGTGATTCGACGGTCAGGTCAACCGGCCAACGAGGGAAGGCAATCCTGTCCCAACCCCGGAGGTGAAATCTCTGGAAATATTTTCTGATGAAAACTCCCAAGGCGGGACGTAGGAAATAGTAAACCCTTCTGGACAGGCTGACTTTGCCATTCTGGTTATCGAGCACATGGGAATCGGCGCAATACCGTTCCAGGCGAAGGTTATCTACGACTTGAGAAAGATCAAATGGCAGCTTGAGACTCCCTGCATCGTATTTCGCGCTTTGAGCCGCATCCGGCGAGGAATGCGAGCAATACTTCGTCGGGGTCCCGCGATTGTACTGCCCAAAACAAATTGTGCCCTCCTTGAACTGGAAGTAGCCCATGGCGCCTGACAGAGCGCCATCCAGCTCCAGCTTTACGAAGTGCTCAGGACAGCGAAAGTATTCAACAAGAGGGTTTGTCATCGCTCACTTTGTCCATGAATTCGCCGGAGAGACTTCCTCTCGGGATTGTTTCCTGGCCCCAAACTTCTTGCTGCTCCATTCCAACATGGTCCCAACTTTTTCCCAGACGATGATCTTGGCTTGGAATCGCGCTTTTGGATCGATCGTCGTCATCCATCTGAGAGTCCAGGACCCAATTTGAAAGAACAGATAGATAGGTCTGACCTTGAATTCCCGCGCCTCACCGCGCCCCTTGTCGATTCCCCACTTCAGTAAATGCTTCTTGTTCAACTTTGCCTGTGGGACAGGATGGAATACAACCGCCGATGGTTCGTAATGTAATCGTTCTCCAGCAGAAATCAAGCGGCGACCGAATTCTGTGTCCTCATTACGGATTTCGTTATTGGGGCTGGGGCCTAGATCGGTGCGAAACCCACCGTGCTTTTCAAACATCGCCTTTCTGAACGCCATGTTGGTGCCGAAAGGGGGGCCATCGAGCTGCTTGGCCACCGATCCCTGATCAAATCCAGGGAACCCATGGCGTGCGAGGGGCCCATCGGTTGACAACCACCTTGGGACACTTGCGGGCCACTGAAGAACAATGCGTCCGCCAGCCCCGGCCCATTCGATATCGTCCAGGGCCGCTGTCAGATTCCGCAGCCATGCGGGGTCCACCGTCACGTCGTCATCCATGAATGCGAGGATATCGCCGCGCGCTTTCAGTATCCCGGCGTTGAGGGCATGCGACTTGCCCGGCCGGGACTCAAACAGGTATCCGAAGCGAGTGGGGTAGCGATCACAGAAATCCCTGGCCACGTCATGCGTCTGATCAGTGGAATTGTTGTCTACGACAAGCACATCCCAGCTAACGGACGCAGGCAAAACGGACGCCGCAACACTTTCGAGGGCGACCCTCAGATCCCTGCACCGGTTATAGGTGCACAAAATGACAGTGATCTTCATACCATTCCCGCAAACAGGACGATCGTCCCGATCGTTCTCCTGGGCATTGCGACCGCAATCAATTGAGAACTACGCGCGCAATCTCGGCCATGGACTTCTCGATATCGAACTCTTCCGTCGCCATCTCTCGCGCCAATTTGGACATTTGCGCGCGCTCTGGCTCATGTGTTGCAAGATAGGAAATGGCATTCGCAAGCGCCTCCGCAGACCCCGCGGGCACCACCAGTCCATTGATCTTGTCCTTGATGGCTTCGGTATTGCCGCCGACATCCGTGACGATGCACGGCAGGCCGCAAGCCATGGCTTCAAGGATAGAGAGGGGCAGTCCTTCCCGGCGGGAGGGAAGAACAAACGCGGAGCTTGCCTGCAAATACATTCGCACGTCATCGCGGAATCCTTCAAAGAACACGCGGCCGGTCAGACCGATACGCCGCGCTTGATCGATCAGTTGGTCCTTGAGAGGGCCATCACCAATGATGAAGCACCGAAAAGTAATACCAGCCCGCATAACCAGGGCGAGACCCTGAAGCAAAATATCAATGCCCTTCTGTTCACTCAACCTCGCCGCGCATGCAAGAACAAATTCACCGGAAGAAATTCCCCGCTCGTTCCTGAGATTAGAACCATTTTTCTCCGACGGAGCAAATTCGGAAGATGAAACTCCGTTGTGAATGGTCCTGATTGTCCCGGCGGGAAAGCCCAGATCGCGGATGAGCGACTTCTTCATGTCGTCGCTGACGGCAATCGTAGTATGAAATTGGGACGCCGATATTTTCATCGTCACGGGGCCGAACATCTTCCGGATCAGATCCCGGGCCCATCCACGGTTGGTGTCAATCGGAGTCATCAGGTGCTGGATCGAGAATCGCCTGGGGATGCGCGCTAGCCTCGCGCCGATGGACGCAAACCACGGAAAGGCCCAGATCCAGCCATAGATGAAAACCACAGCGTCAGGGCGCGCTTTGCGAAATAGACGGACCCAGTCCCACAAAGAAATCGGCGGCCGATTGCATGCCGAGACCTCGATATCGCGTTCCGCACCAAGACGTTCACTATAGAGGTCTTGACCCAAACAGAGGATCGATAGGCGCAATCCAGTTCGATCAATTCTCCGAAGGAGTTCGAGGAGGTGTTTTTCGGCGCCCCCATAATCAAAGGCTCTGGTTACGATGAGGACATTTCTGATCGCACCGCCGTGTGCGACTCGGTGTTGTTCCCTGTAACTCAATCAAGCGGTCCGTAACTGACGCTATCCCAGGCCATGAGGGAAGACCAATGCTGGGGGCTTCATCGCCGGGTGTTTTGGGACAGTCCGCGGCCCAGCCGGCGCCTGATGGCACACGAAGGTTTTCTTTGTGAAGACATCGACTTCCACGGGGGCAAATTGCCCCATCTCCAAGTGAATTGGTCCCTGAAAGAGTGAATCCTGATCCATCCGCTTCTCAAATTCCGCATTATATTGATTGTCCAAGTCCTGGTGATCCGTGGGCTGGCCGACATATTGCGGGGCCGTGATCACGACATCACTTTGATCCGCCACCTGCAAGACGTGCTTCCAATCAATCTTCCCTTCCTCTTCCCGCCAAAGCCAGGTTACATCCGGAGGTGGAACTCCCTGAGCTATCCATGGGTATTGAATCTGGCTTCCGTTAAACGCACGTCCATTTCCGAGGTAGGAAATCCTTGGCCTCCCGATCGGATTGGTCCACCCATACTCGAACTGGCCGTTGAAGGAGCGCCCCTGGCCAAGATAGGAGGTACTTGGCGTGGGGATGCCACAGGAGTCGCTGAGGTCTCGCAAAGGTTTCCAATCCCATTGCTCAAAGCGAATCATGACTCGCCAGGGTAGTCCGTTGAATGAACCTGTGTCCTCAAGATTCCTGTTGGGAAAGAGGATGGGAAGGACCAGCATGACCAACTGCGCCGAAAACAAGAGTCCGGTGGCCAGCATGGGTTTTCTTGAACTTCCCCAGCCGATGGCTCCCGACAAGACACCCAACGAAATAGCCACAGGTATCATCACCGGTGAGATGAGTCGAAGGTTGTAGTTTGTCCCGTACAACTGTGCGACGACGATGGGGAGAACACCACAGATGCAAGCAAGCAGCGCAATCCTGTGGAGAGGCTTAAGAATTCTCTTCCCATGCAGGAATGATCTTCTGAAGGCCAACCAGGCAACCAGGCAGATCAGGAAGCCGATGGCGGGTCCCAGGAGGCTGACAAATACTGTGCCGAGCCAGCGCAAGAAAGTCGTGAAGGAATGCAACCCCAAGGAATGTCGCACCCAAGACTTTTCGCTAAAGCTTGCGTACGCGAACGCGGACCGGAGGTTCGCCCGCCACCATGGAATTGCAACAAGAAGCGCCAGGACACCGGCCAAGGCCAGCGAGAGCGCGCGTTTGAGCCCCCCATGCTTACGAAGGACGATGACAACAGTGAATATTCCAACCGGCCCCGCAATCGCGGCAAAAGTGAATTTTGAATAGAACCCAATTCCCATCATCAGCCCCAGCCCGAGGCAGGTGCTCCAAGGCACGGGGTCCTCGCTCCAGTAATGGGAAAAGAAATACAACGATCCGGAAACGGCCAGAAAGAGGAGGCCTTCCGTGCTGAAGAAAATGCTCCCCGCCAGAATCTCGGGGGACAAGCAAAAAGCCAGGACTGCGATCGCTCCTGCCACGACTCCTGCGATGCGCTTGGTCGTCATGTAAATGAACCATGCGCTTGCCAGAAAGAAACCAATGGTCATAAGCCGCAATGCGATCGCGTGATACCCGAAGAGAAAATCGAGAGGGAGGGCGGCGAGGCGGTACCCAGGAGGCCGGCTGCTATCCCCATGGATGAGCCAGCGCGCCAGTTGATGCAATCCTCCACCATGAAGGATGTGGATGTCGGTCTGAGCTTCGTTAATGTAATACGCTTCGTCGGCATGAATGCCGAAGGGGTGCTCGAGCATCCATCGAATAGCGGCAGCAAGAAGCAAGGCCACCACCAAGGCAGCGAACGAGAGCCACAGGCGTTCTTCAGGCGGTCGTGATGTTGTTTTTGTCATCCCAGTCCACTACTGACCGTGTGTCGGTGTTTCCTAAACTTCCGGGCGCGTCGGTGTTCGTGAAGCGCATGTCCCGAAGGCGCGGTCGCTATCTGGCACGGTTCCATTCTGAGGCCTGACATTTACATTCCTACGCAGCCACAGCGAACCAAGATTCGTGACGAATTCAATCTGGTCCCTGAAACTCAGCTTGGATTCACCGTGGCCGCGCGGGCCAAAATTGATGGGGATTTCAACGACGCGAGCGCCATTTCGGATAAGTTCCGAGAGGAGTGAGGATTGGAATGAGTATCCGCGCGTGGCAACGACCCGCGAGTTGCACTGCTCCAAAGCACTGACGGCGATGCACCGGTAGCCTGAAGTGCAGTCGTGCAATCTAGGGAGGCCAGCAGCCGCGCGCACAAGGATTGTCCCCACTCGACTGATGATCCGGCGATAAAAGGAGAGCGCCGGATTTCCCGCCCCAGGGGCAAATCGTGACCCGATCACAAGCGTGAAGCCATAATTCGTCAGATCGATAAACAAGGGCAACAGTGCGGGGTCGTGTTGCTGATCCGCATCCATTTGAATAATAAGGTCCGGATTGAGCAGCGCGATTGCGTGCGTGATCCCCCGATTGTAGGCCTCACCGAGACCTAGCTTATTACCCTGCAAGAGATGAACGCGCGTGTCGCGGGCCATCCACTCAGACACCACTGCAGAGGACCCGTCGGGAGAATTGTCGTCCACCACAAGGATATGCAACTCATGCGTTGGAATTTTCTCCGCCTGGCGCAGTATTTGAGGCAGGAGTTCGCGAAGGTTCTCCGCCTCGTTGTAAGAAGGCATTACGATGCATGCGCGCTTTTTCATAAGGGGGGCAGATGATGAGAAGTTGCGTCTGGAAAATTCCCGATTGGACTGGATGGCGTTATGTTTGGTCTGACCGATCGTCCCGCTATCCGGAATCGCGTGCGACTGAACAACTCACGGTAGTCCGTTCGATCTAGTTGAGTATCAGTTGTCTTATCTCCGACATCCTTGCATCAATATCAAACTCCTTGCAGACTCGTGACCGTGCCACGCGGGACATTTGCTCTCGTTCTTGTGGATGACCGAGGAGATAGGAAACAGCTTCCACCACTTCCTCCACTGAGCCTGCATTCACTATCAACCCATTTAAGTTTTGACCGACCGCCTCAGAGTTGCCACCCACGTTCGTCACGACACAGGGAAGTCCGCAGGCCATCGCTTCCAGCACGGCAAAGGGGAGTCCCTCTCGATAAGAAGTAAGGACGAAGGCGTCGCCCGCGCTGAGGTAGGGCCGGACATCCTTCTGGAAGCCTTCCATGAACACATGGTTGGTCAAGCCAAGAGTCCGCACCTGCTCAGATAGCTTTTCTCTCAGATGTCCGTCACCCACGTTAATGCACTTAATCGGCAGATTCCGGCGCAGGAGCTCGTTCATGGCGAGGAGTAAGATATCGATACCCTTCTCTTCACTCAACCTCGCCGAACTTACAAGCACAAATTCATCGGGACGAATGCCCAGCTTCGTCCGGATGGCCGTCCGGTCGCTCTCCGACCGTACATATTCTGAGACGGACACGCCATTATGAACCGTGACCGTCCGCCGGGAGGGAAATCGATAATCTCGAATTAGGGCGTTTCTGACGGCGTTACTGACACAAATGGTTCTGTTGAACAAGCGGGGGGGCACTGCTGCGCGCATGCGTTGGCGCGCTCGCCGTCCAACAAATTTGCGCAGGAAATTGCGAAATCTATTGGTCCCATCGAGCGGCTTGATTGGAGGAGGGATCAGGTGCTGGATCGAAAACCGTCTTCGGATGCCGGCCATCCTGGCGCCCACAGATGCGACCGTGGGAATACACCAGATCCAACCGTAAACAAAAACTACAACGTCAGGACGAATCTCCCGAAATACACGGTACCAATCCCAAACGGACTTCAAACTGCGTTCATGCCTGATGCTGACGTCCAGACGGGAATTGCCGTTCAAGCGTTCCGTGTAAGGGTCAACGTCGGCGCACAAAATGATGACCCGAACGTCGCTATCCGCGAGCCTGCTCAGGAGCTCCAGGAGATGTTTTTCGGTCCCACCATAACCGGGCGTGCTGGTCACGAACAGCACGGTTCGCGATGGTGTCCGAGAATTCTTACGGCTGACTGCGTTGTCCATTTGAACTTTCTGGCTCGGCATGATTGCGTGGACTCGAAGGTTGCTGGCACGCTGAACAGATTTGCGTAACACTATTTCGACCCACGGTGCGTTCCATAAATGCGAATGCCATCGACGACTCGGACTGGACCGCCACCGGCTTGTGCTTGGGCGTACTTCTCATACTCCTGAGCACGCTGATTTGTG
>JBGOTC010000028.1:0-16734 GCA_041476305.1 Terriglobia bacterium | reverse complement strand
CGCCCTGGAGTGCTTGGGACTAGAGGGTGGTTACGTTGGCTGCCTGCAGACCCTTCGGACCGCGGGTGACCTCGAATTCAACCGCTTGGCCTTCGTTCAGCGTCTTGTACCCCTCTCCCTGGATGGCGGAGAAGTGCACAAAAACGTCCTCGCCGGACTGGCGCTGGATGAACCCGAAGCCCTTGCTGGCATTAAACCACTTTACAGTTCCTTGTTCTTTCACGGTATTTCCTCTTCTGTTGAGCTGTTTGTGCTTCTCGTCCGATTGCTCGACCCTCCAGCCGCAACAAAAAAGGCCGCAAGCGTTATAGCCTGCGGCCCCTTTGATGACAGATTCCAAAGGTTTAACAAGAGCAGCAAACGCAAGGTCAGCCTAGCACACCTTCAGAAGTCAATGCTAGGGAAAGATTCCTGGGGACCGGCCGGGGGGCGACGCCCGAACTAGGATTTTGACCCGGAGGCGGTGACGGGCTCCGGCGTTTCTCCCGATGCGTCAGGTTCCTTAAAATCAATCAGTTGCAGGCGCAGGTTGCCGGTATTCGATGCGTAAGTCAGCGCCGTCTCCACATCAATCACACCGGCGCGGGCCAGCTTATCCAGCTCGCCATCGAAGTGCTGCATACCCTCCTGCTCGCCGTCGCGCATGGCGTCCAGGAGCGATTTGCCCTCCTGCTCCCCGCGCTCCACGTACTCCCGCGTGCGCATGGTGGATCTCAGGATCTCAATAACCGCGAATCGGCCGCTCCCATCCTTCCGCGGCACCAGCCTCTGCGAGATGATGTACCGGAAGGACTTCGAGAGGCGCATGCAGATGACTTTCTGGTCGGCCAGAGGGAAGGCGCCGATGATGCGCTCCACCGTTTTCGAGGCGTCAATGGTGTGCAGAGTGGAAAAAACCAGGTGGCCTGTCTCGGCGGCCTCCAGCGCGATTTCAATGGTCTCGCGGTCGCGCATCTCGCCCACCAGGATCACCTTGGGAGCCTGCCGCAGGGCGGCGCGCAACGCCAGCGCAAACGAGGGTGTGTCGGTGTGCAGCTCGCGCTGGTGAATGGTGGATTTCTTGTGCAGGTGCAGGAATTCGATGGGGTCTTCAATGGTGATGACGTGATAGGCCTTTTCGTTGTTGATCTTGTCGATGATGGCCGCCAGCGTGGAGGATTTTCCCGACCCCGTGGGGCCCGTCACCAGCACAATGCCATTCCGCAGGTCGGTGATCTCTCCCAGATGGGGAGGGAGGTTCAGCGAGGCCAGGCTCGGAACGCGTGTGGGGATCACGCGCATGACGATGGCGCAGCTTCCCCGCTGCGTGAAAATATTCACGCGGAACCGCGCCAGCCCCGAGAGGCCGTAGGAGATGTCGCAGGAACCCTGTTCGCGGAGTTTGTCCACCGCCTGCGTGTTCCCGCCGATCAGGTCCGCGGCGATGCGCGCGGTATCCTCCGGCAAAAGCTTTTCGATCTTGGGGATCTTCACTTCCACGAGCTGCCCGTTGGATTCAATCTGCGGGGCGCGTCCGGGCGAGAAAATCAGGTCGCTGACGTGCTTCGCAGCGCGCAACATCTCGTTGATGATGGCGGTGGTGGCTACGGTCTCCGCCTTGTTCTCCGCTGGCTTGCTGGGTTCCATGATTCCCTTCCAAATTCCTAGTCGCGCCGGCGTGGCCAAAAGCCGGGTGACCAGTATCACAAAGATTGGAGCTGTTTTTGGAGCGGGCAGGAGTTCTGTTGGCCTATGAATTACGGGCGCGGGAGATACCAGGGAGAGTTTCCCGCGGGCGCGGGGAAAACGGCTGCAGCGAACGTAGCCGCAAGGAATGGTGGGCCTGGGTAGACTCGAACTACCGACCTTCCCGATGCACTTCATCGGGACGCTCTAACCAGCCTTTCGATCCATTGCCTGCTCTTCATTCCCTTGATTTGCTGTTCTCGCAGAGCGGCTTCGGAACGAGTCGCAAAATCCTCGGAGTAAACAAGCTCCCAGGGCCCACGATTTTTGATGGATGGTGTTCGATTGTTGTTGTGTTCAAAGACGCGGCGCTTAAGGTGTTTGGTGTGGCCGACATAATAGTGGCCAGTGGACAGGCTCTTCAAAATGTACAAGTGAAACGGCATGGATAGAGGAATGGTGGGCCTGGGTAGACTCGAACTACCGACCTCACCCTTATCAGGGGTGCGCTCTAACCACCTGAGCTACAGGCCCACGCCACTTCGGAACACTGGTGATTTTATCATTCCCCTGCGGAAACTGCCTAGCGCGCGCCTGGGAAAGTGTCACCAGTTTCCGTTCGTGAGGCAACCTTCTTGGCAGGCGACTGAACCAAAACCCTTCGCCTGCGCTCTATCTTGGGAGTAGTATGCGCGCAACGCTATGAGCACATTCCTGCAGGACTTGCGATTTGCCTTTCGTGTTCTCGCGAAGAGTCCTGGCTACACTGCGGCAGTAATCCTCGTCCTCGCGCTTGGCGTCGGCGGGACGAGCACCGTCTTTACAATCGTGAATGGCGTGCTGCTGGAGCCATTGCCATTCAAGAATCCCTCCCAACTTGTGACCGTAGGCGGAGCGGCCAGCGTGCCCTACGGCGACACACTGAAATATTGGGGGCAGGGGAAGATATTTTCAATTGTCGCCACCTGCGCCAATGGCGGAGTGAATCTTGCCGGCGCCGGGGAACCGGAACGGGTCCCTGCCGCGACGGTCTCTGCAAGTTTCTTTCCTCTTTTCGGCGCCCATCCGGAAATCGGCCGGGGGTTCGCCCCGGAAGACGAGACGCCGGATCGCAATCACATTGTTGTTTTGAGCCACCGGTTCTGGCAACGCAACTTTGCAGGAGACAAGGCCGTTCTTGGCAGAGAGGTTGCTCTCAATGGAGAATTTCACACCATCGTAGGCGTAATGCCGCTGGGCTTCGGTTATCCGGGGCACACGGACGTCTGGACTCTTCGAATCGCAAATACGGAGCAGCGGCGCGGCAATGAACTGGGTTTGGGGACCGACAAACAGCCTGACGCGCCGGTTGGATGCCGGTTTCTTGCGCGCCTGCGAGATGGCGCAAGCCTCGCCGAGGCGCGACGCGAAATGAACGACCTCCTCGATCGATACGACTCGACGTTCTATCCCGGGCAGAAGCGTGCGCGCGGAATGATTCTTGTGCATCCGTTGCAGGAACTATTGGTCCGCGAATCACGAACTGGACTCTGGATCTTGCTGGGTGCAGTCGGATTCCTCCTGCTCATCGCGTGCGTGAACGCCGCGCACATGATTCTGGTGCGCGCCACCACTCGGCAAAAAGAAATTGCTGTTCGGCTTTGTATGGGGGCCTCGCGCTGGCGCATCTTGCGACAATTACTGACGGAGAGCACGGTGCTCGCCCTCGCCGCCAGCGCGGCCGGAATTCTGATTTCCTTCTGGGGAGTGCGCGCTATCCAGGCCTTCGGGCCGAAAGATGTGCCGCGTCTCAGCGATGTGCGACTGGACGTGCGAGTGCTGGGTTTCGCCCTCGGGCTGTCGCTGTTGATTGGAGTTTTCGTCGGGCTCACTCCCGCGTTGCAAACAATGGCGCAGGACTTGACTCGCACACTCAAGCAGGAGTCTTCACGAGCAACGGGCGCGCTGCGAAAGCGCCTCCGCGGCGCGATGATCATTTCCGAAGTTGCAATGACATTGATCCTGCTCATGGGCGCGGGCTTGATGATCCGGAGCCTCCGCAACTTGCTGCAGACGCAGCCAGGTTTCGCCACGCAAAACGTCATCACCATGGATTTCGCTTTGCCTCAGGCCGCGTACATTTCCTCATCAGTCGGGCCCAACGCCGCGGGTCCGGGGGTTTCCCGCGTCACAGAGTTCTACCAACGGATCTCAGCGGCGATTGGTTCGTTGCCCGGTGTCGTGTCTGTCGCCGAAACAGCGGCGCTCCCTTTGGGCGGAAAAGGTCGCGGCGGACTCTACCTTACCGCGGGGAGGTGCAAGGCAATCATCCAGGGCATGGATGTCAGCGCGGACTACTTCCGTGCAATGTCTATTCCTGTCCTGGCAGGTCGAGTTTTTGCCGAGCGAGACACTTCTGATCCGAAATATGGAATCGTTATCAGCCAGGCGATGGCGCGGTCTTGCTGGCCAGGGGGAGATGCCCTCGGCAATTTCGTGGAGCTGCAGGGAGGCGGTTTCAAACAAGGCCCGCGCCAGGTGATCGGCATTGTGGGTGACGTCAAATTCCAGACGCTGGGCAATGAAGACAGCTTCGCCGGGAGACGCGATGTGGCGCCGGGGGCGGTGTATTACCTTCCCGCGAATCCGCTGGACGCGACGCTCATCGTGCGCGCGGAAAGCGATCCGAAGCTGCTCGTCCCGGCTATCCGAGAGCGCGTGAGAAGGCTGGATCCCGGCGTGCCGCTCTTCAATATTCGGACCATGACCGAAGTGCTTTCTGATTCGATGTCCGCGCCGCGCTTCCGTGGTTTCGCGCTCGGAATTTTCGCAGGGTTGGCGTTGGTGCTTGCTGTATTTGGTTTGTACAGCGTTGTGGCCTATTCGGTGGCGTGCCGCACGCACGAATTGGGAGTGCGCATGGCGCTGGGGGCGCAACCGCGCGACATTCTTCTGATGGTGGCGCGGGAAGGGATGTGGCTGGCGCTCGCGGGCATCGCGCTGGGAACTATCGGCTCGTACTGGACAAACAAATTGATTGCGACTTTCTTGTACGGCGTGAGGCCCACCGACCCAGCAACGGTCGTTGCGGCGGCCGTGATTCTTGCAGCAGGTACGATCGTGGCTTGCATAATTCCGGCGCGCCGCGCCAGCAGCGTGCATCCGTCCGCCGCGCTGCGCTACGAGTGAATCGCGGCACGCATCACGCCGAACGCCTCAATCAAATCTCCATCCTTGGCGCGGCCTGGCCGGAGCCCTGCGCCATATCTGGAGGGAGCATACCCAAGTCGCCCTGCCTGAGCTTCCCTCTGTCCCAAGAGTTACATTGCTACTCGGACTCGTTGGGGCAATTTAAGACAAATTCAATCGTTGCCTCAATCTGGATGCCCGAGGAGTTCTTTGGAAATCTCCATTGGTTCACCGCCGCTGTCACCGCTCCACGAAGCAGAAGGGGCCCACTCTCGAAGGTGAGACTGGTAGCGCCTCCGTCGTCACCAACTGCAAACTTGATTGAGACCCTGCCTTCCACACGCGTCATTCTCGCGAGGGGAGGATACACAGGTTGAACGAAGACTTCGGGCTGAAGCGGAGTGCTGCCCAGTAATCGCACTATCGGGGCAGGTTGAGGGATTTGAGATTCACGATACAAGTCCGACGGTTTGTCAGGTGCGCTCTGGAATAATGCATCATATTTGCCTGCACTCAAGTCTTGGAGTACTGAGGAATTCAGCGCTTTCGGGGGCAACCCCTCTGCTCCTGGAATTGGAAATATCTTTTCCGTATCGATCACTCCCGGTCCAACTGCCGAATCCAATCTGTCTAACAGCCCCATGGTCCATGAGGTGTGCTCGGGCGGCCTAGGGGAAATGTCGAACATATCCTTATCGAGGATATCGGATCGGATCAGGCGGGTTTGGGTTCCACACTCCACCTTCATCACAACATTCGCGCCGCTAAATACTAGGCAATGCTTACAACGCTTCAGCTCTCGGCGAAGCTCCTTTTCAGGGATGGTGCAGGGATTCGTGGAACCCAGTAGTTTCGCTGGGGGTTCGTCCAAGAGCGCTGATGCGATTCTAAGCGTTGCTGGTGAGATACATTTGTTCCCGGCGGGAATAAGCGTAATTCTTTCAATCGAAGTGCCAATCGACGACGAGCGAACGACAAACAATTCGTAGAAGTCGAAAGGTGGGCCAAAGTCGAAAAATGTGTGTCGCCCGATGGAGAATTCAATCGGGACTGGCATAGCGGTGGGGTGCTTCTGAGATGTTCCGGGAGAACCTATTAGGATCTCGGTACAAGTAGTAAGAAGAACGCAAAGAATAAAGCTGCGTCGCATGATTCCATACTACTACAGGCCAGAGAACACTACTGATTTGGGCCTGTTAATCAAACTCCATCCTTGGCGCGGCCTGGTCGGAGCCAACGCGTCCCACGGCGATATCAGCCTTGAAGTAGTTTTCGCCGCGGATGGGCGCGCCGGAAGCGCGGCGCAGCATGGCGATCTGGCCAATGTGATTGAGCGCGTCGGCCACCGGCCCCTGAAATAGTTTCTCCGCGGGACTTCCCAGCGGCAAACCTGAAGCCAGATAGCCATCGAATCCCGCAAGCGTCCGGAAAAAGCGCGCAACCTCTTCATCCCACGGCAATGGCTCGGAGCTGTGCCACTCGTGCCGCCCCTGCGCGAGCGAGAGCGCCCAGTCAAACAGATCACCCATGTGCGCCAGGATTTCCACCGGCGTGCGTCCGCCGGGAGACTGCCGGAAATTTGCGAATTCCGCCGGCGCGCCGCGCAATGTCTTGCCACCGCGGTAGGCCACCGTCGCTACCGCGTGGCGCAACAACACAACCTGGGGTTCAAGAGCGCTGGCCATGGCGGCGAAACCTCCGGCGGAAGGATTCAGAAATCTTTGAAAGTCTAGCGGGGGCGGAACGCGCGGTCAAATTGCGGGTTTGTGTATCTGAGAATGCGTCCGGCTGCGCTTGAGGCAATCGCAACGCTGGCGTATGATGCCGAAAGATTGTCGTCACCCGGGGAAACGCGCCGTCGCAGCATCTAGGAAAAAATGATCACCGCGTTAATTGGACGAGTCAGCCGCTGGCTCCTGGATAGGATCGTGGGCGCGCTCGCGGCCACCGGCATCAACCCCAATTTCCTGACGTTTATCGGCCTGGTGGTGAATTTCTGGGCGGCGGTGCTGTTCGCCACGGGACGCTTCAAGTCCGCGGCCTTCGTGATTTTCTTCGCGGGATTTCTGGACATGCTGGATGGACAGGTGGCGCGGCGGCAAAACCGCGTGACGGCGTTCGGCGCGTTCTACGATTCCACGCTCGACCGCTACTCCGATATGGCGCTCTACATGGGCCTGCTGGTCTATTACGCCGCGAACGGGCGCACCGGCTACGTGATCCTCGGCGCGGTGGCGACGGCCGGCTCCGTGATGGTGAGCTACGCGCGCGCCCGCGCCGAATCTCTGATCCCGCTTTGCAAGGTTGGCTTCGCGGAACGGCCCGAGCGCATGGTGCTCCTGATTATCGGCGGGCTGTTTGACCGCATGGCCCCGGTGCTGTGGGTGATTGCCGTGGTTTCCACGCTGACGGTGATTCACAGGATTATTTACACCTGGCAGGAAATGCGCGCGGGGCGGACGCTCCCGGGCATCAAGCTCAACCTCTAGCCGCGCGACTTGGAATCGCGCTCGCGCTCCGCGTAGTACGCGTCCACCGGTGCGGCAATAATTTCCCGCACGCGCTCGCGCAACGCCGGCACATCTTCTTTCTTCATCCCCGCGGTCTCAATCGTGTCGTGGATGTGAACCACAATTTTTGAGGGATGCAGCCACAAGCGGTCTTTGCGGTTGAATTCAAATGAGCCGGTGATGCTGACCGGCACCACCGGGTAGCCGAGTTGCTGCGCCATGCGGAAGCCGCCATCTTCAAATGGCCCCACACGGCCATCGAGCGTGCGCTTGCCTTCGGGAAACACCACCAGGCTCACGCCTTTTTCCAGAGCCTCCTGCGTCAGCCGCCACATGCGCTTCAAATCCGTCGCGCGCCGCACGTCCGGCACCGGCACATTTCCGTAACGCCGCATCAGAATGCCGTACACGGGGATCTTGAAATGCGATTCCAGTTCCAGCCCGCGGATGTATTGAGGAATTGCGTTGTAGAGGACGAAGGGGTCGAAAAGGTTGACGTGGTTGGCGATGAAGAAACTTGTTTTTTTCGGATCGAATCCCGGTGACCGTGTGACCTGAAATCGCGCGCCCGCCAGCCGCAGAACATTTCTGCAGAAAATCCTGACCAGTGGATCGAGTTTTCGCGGATCAAGAAAAATGGAAAGCAGAATCAGCAATGACACCGCCAGAATAAAATGAACCATGCTGACGGCCCACAGCAACGCGCTTCGGATTCCGAGCCACGCGTTCCTCATGCCATGACGTCCAACGCGCCCGGCAGCACTTCCAGCGTTTGAAGGTGCAGCGTCAGGACCTCGCCATCCACCATCACGTCCACGGGGCCTTCCAATTGGAATTCCACGCGCTTGGCTTTCTTCCGCGACGCCAGCGGATGATTCACGTGTGTGCCGTCAAAGAGAGTGGAGAGGTTGCGCAGCAATCCCACGCGGCTGATGGGCCCCCAGCGCACAAATTCGACGTTGCCGTCATCCGTCTCCGCATTCGGCGCGATCATCATTTTTCCGCCGGTAAATTTGCTGTTGTTGAAGGTGAGGAACAGGCAGCGCTGGCTTTCGAACTCTGTGGCATTATCCACGCGCAACGGAAATGCGCGCCGCCGCAGCGGCAACAAGCAGCCCAGCACGCCGAGTACGTAACCCACTTCACCCAAACGCTTGAACCGCCGGTTGGCCATGGCCGTCACGTCGGCCGTGAAACCGATGCTGAGCAAATTAATGTAATGAAGCACACCCGCCGAGTGTGTGAGGCGAATCACGTCACACGAGCGGCGCTTCCCGGCCAGGATCGCTTCCGTGGCGTGCTCCAATCCCTTTTTACTGAAGTCGCGCAGGAACGAATTTCCCGTGCCCAGCGGCAGGAACCCAAGCGTCACGCGCTCGCCGAGCGCCGCTTCCGGGAAAAGTCCATTAATGATTTCGTAGGCTGTCCCGTCGCCGCCCACCGCGACAAAATTGCGATAGCCCTCCTCGTAACCCGCGCGCGCCAGCCGCGTCGCGTCGCCGGGCGCCGCGGTGTTCGTTGTCTCGATTTCCACGCCGGCCTTGCGCAATTTGTCGATCGCGCCCTCCGCCAGTTTTCCGGAGCGCCCTCCGCCCGCGGCGCGGTTTACGATGGCCAGAATTTTCTTTTTCATACCGGCGTCACCGCTGTCGCCTGCGCGAGAGTATTCCGGATCTGCTGCGCCAGCTCCACGCGCTTGATTTTCATCGATGCGGTGCGCGGGAAATCCTGCTCCCACACGAGAACGCCGCTGACGCGTTTATAGTTCAGGAGCTTCTGGTTACGCGCCGCCAGCTCTTCGCGGACCGCGCCACCCACCGGATGGTTTTGCTCCGCGCGCAGCACGATGATCAGTTCTTCGCCCACCATCGACTTGCCCGGCCAAATGTAGTTCGCCGCGAATACGCAAAACTCCTTCACCGGAAGTCCCTCAAAAACACTTTCGATGTCTTCGGGATAAATATTTTTTCCCTCCGCCGTCACAACCATGTTTTTCTTGCGGCCGAAAAGCTGCAAGTGCCCCGCGCGGTCCATGCGCCCAGGTCGCCGGTCATCAACCAGCCATCCACAATCGTTCCGGCGGTCAGCTCCGGGTCATTCAAATATTGTTGCATCACTGTTTTGCCGCGCACCGCCACTTCCCCGATTCCCTCGCCGTCGGGACCTATGATTTTCACTTCCACTCCCGCCAGCGGCTTGCCCACCGTATCCGCGCGGAAGGGTTTCAAATCGTTCACGCTGATGCCCGTGCAGGCCTCCGTCAATCCATAGGCGTTGGCCACCGGGATGCCCAGGTCATAAAAAAACTGCAGCGTGGTGGGTTCGCTGAACGCCCCGCCAACCACGATGGCCTCCAGCTTTCCGCCGAATCCGCTGTGCACCTGCCGCAATAGCATGCGGCTCAGCCCAAGCCGCGCGCGCTTGCGCGTCAGGCGTTTGTTGATCCCCACCAGCACGTCGAGCACTCGGCGCTTCCCCGGAGAAAGCGCGTCAAACCGCGCCTTCAGCCCGCGCTGAAGATTCTTCAGGATCGCCGGCACGAGCGTCACATGCGTAATCCCGTATTTCGGAAACGCTTCGCGCACGTATTCCGGCCGCAGCGTGCGCAAGTGCACCACCGTGCCGCCGCTGACAAATTGGTAGACGAAGCCCAGCATGAAATCGATCGCGTGGTTGGTGGGCAGGATGCTCAGGTACCGCGCGCCGCGCCACACCGGGTACAGCGCGGGAAACATCGCGCACTGTTCCAGATAATTCTCATGCGTCAGCACGCAGCCCTTTGGCTGCCCGCCGGTGCCCGAGGAATAGACGATACACGCCCAGGTGCTACGTTTCCTTGGAACAAACACCGGCTCGCGCGCGCCGCCCGATTTCTGAAAGTCCTCCCAGCGCAACGCGCCTCCGAGCTCCGCATTCTCCGGAGCCTCCGTCACCAGCACCAGCTTCGCGCTGAGGTCGCGAGTTCCCTTCTCTTCAAGGATAGCTCGCCAAATCGGGTATTCCGTGACCAGCACGCCGGCCCCGGAATGCGCCAGCAGCGCGATATGCTCCTTCGGCGACAATTTGTAATCCAGCGGGACGAGTATTCCGCCGCAGTAGAAAATCGCGTACGCCGAAATCAGCCACTTCGACTGATTCGTCATGATAATCGACGCACGATCCGCCTCGCGAAAGCCGCGCGCTTGCAGCGCCGACGCCAGCGGCAGCGCCGCGTCTCGAAACTGACGGTACGTCAGCCGCGCCTTCTCCCGTTCGCGGTCCGCCTCGATCAGGCACACTTCGTCCGGCCAGCGGTCGAGCGCGTCACGCAGAGCCGCTCCCAGCGATTCGTATTTGGCGAGGTCCAACATTCAAGTAGTCACGGGGAGGTATAAGAATATCAGGAATCGAGCGGATGAATTGGCCTGCGAGGGCGCTCTAGGTAACCACTGCAGATTCAGTGTCTTAGCGCCGATACGTGTGGCTAAAGTCTCGCCTGGATGCGGCCGGCCAGCGTTTTGAAGTCGCTCACTCCCTGCATTTCGTAGTCCGGCAGCTCGATGCTGAAATGATTCTCAATGCGCGTCAGCATTTCGAGCGCCTGCAGGCTGTCGATTCCCAGTTTCTTGAAAAAATCATCATTCGCGGATAACGAGGCCCGCGGCACTTTAAAATGCTGCGCCGCCAAGGCGAGGATTTCATCGGTCGTTTGTTCAATTGTTCGCATCAAGCTTCCCGCAAAACACTATTTTAACATCTGGGTTCGGTCGCGACAAATTCACCGCTTCCCCTCACCTCTACGGCAAATACGGCAGCGCGTCGGTGCTTTCCACAAATTTGCGAAGGCCTTCCATCACCGCTGGACGCGTAAACAGTTCGCAGAAAAGATCAATTTCCCGACGCAGCTCTTCGTGAGGAATGGGCTTCAGGAAACGCTTCGCGGCCGCGCTGGTGGCGCGGTCGAATCTTGTCACCTGCGCGGCAGTGGCCCGCGCTACGCGCAGCGCTTCACCTTCTCCCGTCACCTGGCTCGCCAGCCCGACGGCGCCGCCCTTCTGCGCATTCATGCTGCGCCCGGTGAGCAGCAGGTCGCGCACCACGGCGTTGCCCAAATCGCGCTTCAATCGCGGGATGCCGCCGAATCCGGGGATCAATCCCAGCCGCAGCTCCGGAAAACAGAAGCGCGCCATTTTATCCGCGATGATCAGGTCGCAGGCCAGCGCCAGCTCGAACCCGCCGCCAAAGCACACGCCGTTCACCGCGGCAATGGTCGTCAGGGGAGAGTCGTCAATCGCGTTCATCACCGCGTGCACGCGATGCAGAAATTCGCGGATGCCCGCAAGCCGCGCGGCGGTATCCAGCGGGAGCGCCGTGCGGTAAAGTTCGCGCAGATCCGCGCCCGCGGAAAAACCGGCGGGCAACGTGCTGTGGATGATGACCGCCGAGGCTTCGCGCGAAAAAGTATCCAGCGCATTCGCAAACTGTTCCAGCTCCCCGAGCATCTCCGTGCCGATTTCGTTGGCGGGCGCGCGGTGCAGCTCCAGCTCCACCACCGAATCGCGGACGGTCCACGAAAGTGAATTCCCCGTGAAGGAGTTCATGTCTTTTTCTCTCGGTACATCGCTTCAATCGGATCAGAGAAGCGCGAGGCGATGGCGCTGCGCCGCAGTTTTCCATTGACGGTCAGAAGACCGCTTTCAATTGTCAGCCCCTGCGGTTCAACGTGGAACTTGTGGATCTGTTTGTAGTGTGGCATCGCCTGGTTCACCGATTCTATCGCAGTGGCCGCGCGTTCGCGCGCAATGTCTCCGGTGATGATGGCCACGAGGTAGCTGCGCCCGTGCCCGATCAGGATCACCTGCTGCGCGCCGGGCAGCAGGGCCTGCAGCTTTTCTTCAATGGGTTCGGGCGCGATGTTGTGTCCCGAACTCAGGATCAGCAGGTTTTTGATGCGCCCGATGATGCGCCAGTTTCCGTTCGAGTTCGTTTCCCCCTGGTCGCCGGAATAAAACCAGCCGTCTCGCAAGACTTTCGCGGTTTCCTCCGGACGGTTCCAGTAGTCGGGAAAAATATTCGGCCCGCGCACCAGGATTTCCTGCTCCGTGCCCAGCTTCATCTCGATTCCCGGCACCGCGGGCCCCACCCAGCCGGGCTCCACGCGCCCGGGTTCATCCATCGTGCAAATGGCAGTGGTCTCCGTCAATCCATAGACTTGCAGCACCGGGATTCCCAGCATCATGAAAAAAAGCTGCGTTTCAATCGCGAGCGGCGCGGAACCGCAAATCAGCGCCTTCAGGTTTGCACCGACGCGCTTCCGGATGGTTGGAAACACCGCCGCGCGCGCAAGCGACAGCCAGAACCATCCAAACCGGCAGGGCTTGCCGGCTTGCTTTTGAAACCACGAAGTCCGCGCATTGAAAAAAAGTTTCGCCACCGCGCCGCCGCCCTTCGCGATGTTGTCTTCAATCCCGCGGCGTACGCGTT
Organism: Terriglobia bacterium; assembly: GCA_041476305.1. Taxonomy (GTDB): domain Bacteria; phylum Acidobacteriota; class Terriglobia; order Acidiferrales; family UBA7541; genus DASTCZ01. The sequence goes on along the minus strand of JBGOTC010000028.1, from coordinate 3,928 downwards.
CGAGCAGCGTGGGCACATTCAGAAAATAGTGAGGCTTCGCCGCCTCCAATTCGGTTTGCAAACGGCTCAAATCCATGGAAAGTGTCAGCGTGCTTTGCCGGGAAAGGCAGCTGAGCATGAGGATCCACGATCCCGCGAAGCAAAATGGCAGGTAGTGAAATACGCTTTCCACGCCGCCATGGCCGCGCATCAGTTGATCCAGCCGCGAGGCGGTGCAGCCGAGCATGTGATTCAGATTGCCCGCGTTGAGTACAACTCCCTTCGCTTCGCCGGACGTGCCGGACGTGTAGATGATGGTGACTGTGTCGGCGTCCGCCAGTGGAACTGAAGGCGCGGCTGCACTCGCAGCCTGCGCCATACTTGCCGGGAAGATTTCCTCGAACAGCGCAACGCGCGGAGCCTCACGCCACTCCGCACGAATCGCATCGCCCAGAGCGGCATCGCCCGCGCAAATCAGGCGCGGCCCGGCGTCGCGCAGCATGGCCGCCAATTCTTTCGGAGCCTGGCGCGCATACAGCGGTACGACCACAATTCCCTCGGCCATCAGCGCTAAATCGAGCGCTGCCCAGCGGATGCTGTTGTGGGCAAGCAAAGCGCAGCGGTCGCCTTTTTGCATGCCCGTGGCGCGCAGGAATGTCCGCGCCGCCGAGGCCTGCGCCAGCAATTCCCCGCCGTTTACGGAAACGAGTCCGCTCTCGCGCGCTTCCTGCAGCACAGCGCGCCCCGCGGCGCGTTCCAGATTTCCGAAAATGTGTTCGAGGAAATTCACGCGATGGGATTCTGTTCTGCCGAGGTGTTTACGCTGAGCATCACGCGCTCGTTCTTTGCGTGCCAATCAACGAAGCTCCGCGCGCAGCCGGCTCCTCCGGCGTGTCATAGCGCTCCACCAGTTTTCGCAGCACCGGGCTCAGCGGCGGCAGGTATTCCTCCCAGGAATGGATGCCGGAGCGCACGCGGAATTCCGGATAGACCATGTTCGTCTGTTTCTCGAAATAAACGCCCATGCGCGCCATGAGCTTCAGGTTCCGCACCACGGTGCGCGCGATGCCTTCACGGATGGCGTCGCCGTCGCGCAGGAGCGTTTCCATCGCGGAAATGAGTTTTTCTTCCAGGTCCGGCTCGTCCACGGTGAACAATAGATGTTTGTGGCCGCGCTCGAGCATGTTGTTGCGGATGCGCTCGTCCATCGTAACGCCTGCGGAGGGCACGAGCCCGGGCATGGAGGTCACAATACCGTGATAGCGCGAAGAGACCATCAAGCCTCCGCACCGCAGGATGCTCACCAGCTGATACATGTCGTAATCGTCCGCGGTGAAGATGGGCGTCCCCGGCAGGCGCTCTGCCATCACGCGGCACGCGCGCGCGTCGAGGCGCTCCATGGCCACCAGGATCGGAAAAACGCGGCGCTGCCGCGCAAATTTCTCCACCGCCCCGGCCATCGCTTCGATGTACTTCCTGTAGGCATCGTCCACCTTCGGCCCGGCATTGTGGAAATAGAGGCTGCGGTAGTGGCTTTCCTTGTATGCGCCGGTCAGCGAGCGCGCCAGGAATTTTCCCACCGATGCGCGCACCGGCCACCAGAACGGATTGATGGGGCAGACAACCAGCACCGGCGTCCTGCCGTCCCACCCTTCACGCTTTAGTGCTTCCCGGCCGTATTCCTCTCCCAGCGGTTCAAATGTCCACGCCGTATCCGTGCCGAGCTCCGTGGGCACGCCCAATTCACTCAGCGTGGCTTGCGACTCCGTGTTTCGGGTGATGACCAGCGAGGTGCCGCAGAACTGCCGCGTCATTTTCTGCAGCATGGGATCCATCTTGTCGGCGTCCGCGCCATAGCCGATGGAGAGTTTGTTTTCGGCCGCGGCGATCCCCAGCGAGCCGATGATCATGGTGGTCAGCGCATTGGCGAATTTGCTCTTGAACATCGAGCCTTCGCAGCCCACCACACCGTGGTTCTTCCTTACTTCGCGGTAGAGAAACGGCGGGAAAACATCCGGCAGATGGACCTGGCGGCTGCCCTTGAAATAATTGCGCGTCCTCTCCATGTTTTGTGACATCACGGAGAGTTCCGTGCGCTCCGCCCCCAGCACCTGCCGGACCTGACGCAGCATTTCTTCCACACGGACGTCGGAGCCGGTGTTGCCCGCGCCGTTGTATCCCGCGAAGAGCAGCTTCAGCGGCTCGCCGGGTTTCCAGCGAACGCCGCCGCCCAGCACCCATTTGGATTTCGCGCGTTCGATCAGCCAGCTTGTCCACGCGCCAAGCAGCATGTCCGTCATCGCGCCGCTCCCTGCGCCTGCGCTTCCTCAACCGCTGTCGCGGGCCAATCCTGGTAAGGATACTTGAAGTGGTTTTCGCGGCTGAATTTCAAGAGCGGGTAGCAATACCTGGAAAATGGAGCAGGCACTCCGCCCATTTCAGCAACGACGCGGGAATTATCGAACACAGTGTTCCAGTAGATGTAGGGCAGGAAAACTTTCAACAGGGATGCGTTGCGCCCCAGCTTTCCTTTTCGGTTGGCGAGCGAGTTCACGGTTCTTGAAAAAGCACTCGCCAGCCAGGGGGCGTAGAGTGGCTTGCTTTTCCCGGCTGACCCGGCAAGGGCGTCGGTAATCTGGCGGCAGGTCTCCGAGGCCGCGCCGGAGGAGAGGTGATAAATATCGTGCGCGGGCTGCGCCTTTTGATGCAGCGCGGCGATGGCCTTGGCCACGTAATCCACCGGCACGATGTCGATGCGGTCGGCGGGCCGCAACGGGAGCACCGGCAGCCCGGCCAGAAAAACGAATGCGCGAACCATATCGAACTGTGTGGTCGCGCCATAACGGGTGTCGCCGAGCACGATACTGGGCCGGAAAATAATCTTTGAAACGTTGGGCAGAAGTTCGCGGACCATGTGCTCACAGAATTTCTTTGTCCGCGCGTATGGGTCGTAGTCCGAACGCTCCCAATCGATCGAAGCATCCTCGGTGACGGTTTCGTTTTCCCGTTTGCCCGCCACCGCCACGGTGCTCACAAAACTGAAGCGGCGCAGCCCGCCGGTGCCCTCCGCGCGACGCGCCAGTTGCAGCACTTCGAGCGTGCCGCGCAAATTCACATTCATGCAGCTTTTTTCGGATTTGCGGTTGAGCGACGCCGCGCAATGGATCACTGAATCCGTGGTGCCCGCCAAACCTCCGTAGTCCGCCGGGCCGAGTCCGAATTTCGGATCCGTCAGGTCGCCGCGGTAGGCCACGATGCGCGTCGCCAGGTATTCACGGAAGCGCGGAAAATCCATGTGCAACTGCAGCGCGTGCCACAGCCGGCCTTGCGCTTCGCCCGCACTCTTCGCGCGCACCAGCACGTTCACGCGGTCGGCGTGGCCGGCGAGCAATTCCGCCAGGATGTGCGCCCCGATGTAACCGGTGGAACCTGTAAGGAAGATAGCCATGAGTCAGGTTTGCCGCGCGGCTTCCGCGTCCGGGTCCACCGCCGAGATGGCGGCAAGCTGAACGGAGCGCTTGGGCTGGGCCTCGAGCGCGCGGCCTTCGATTAGTGGATAACACCATTTTCGCAGCGCGGGGACGTGGATGTTGATCCAGTAGTCCCACCAGTCAATGATGGTGGCGTCAAACCTGAACGCGGCCTTCTCTTTTTCCGGCAGCGCTTCGGAGAGGAGTTGCACGTTCTCCGCTTCAAACACCTGTTCGTTGTGCAGGATGAACGGCTCGTAAAGTTCAATCAGTTTTTCGATGCGCCCCAGGTCGCGCTCCTGCCGCGCCAGCGGTTGTTTGAATTTGAAAAGGGCCGCGAGGCGATTGATGCGTGAAATCACCGCCTTCTGCGCCGGGACGCTCAACTTTTGGTAGCGGCTCTTCGAGACGGGGATTGTATCGAAGCGCAGGCGCAGCCAGTGCTCCAGTCCCTGTTGCGCGCGATAGTGTTTGCGATG
>JBGOTC010000027.1:0-17124 GCA_041476305.1 Terriglobia bacterium | reverse complement strand
TCGAGGAGAAAGTCGAGCAGGCGCTGCGTGGTGCGGCGCTATGGGACGAGGTCAAGAACCGGCTGCAGGACCCCGCCTTCAATCTCTCGGGGGGACAACAGCAGCGCCTGTGCATCGCGCGGGCGCTGGCCGTGGATCCCGAGGTGATCTTGCTCGATGAGCCTTGCGCCGCGCTCGATCCCATCAGCACCGCGAAAATTGAAGAGCTGCTGATTCAGTTGAAGGAGAACTGCACCATCGTCATCGTCACGCACAACATGCAGCAGGCCGCGCGGGTCAGCGACTTTACCGCCTTCATGCTCATCGGTGAACTCGTGGAATTCAACCCCACGCCGCAACTCTTCACCACGCCCGCCGATCCGCGCACGGAAGCCTACATCACCGGGCGGTTCGGTTAGAGGAGACGGGATGGAACGCCACTTCGAGAAGGATCTGGAAGAACTCAAGGAGCGGCTGCTCTGGATGGGGAGCCTCGCCGAGCGCGCCGTGCACCAGGCGATTCACTCCGTTCTGGATAGCGACGAATCGCTTGCCCACTCCGTTCTGGATGAAGAGGGCGCGATCAACGAGCTGCAGGTGGAGATTGATGATCGCGTCGTGCAACTTCTCGCCCTCTATCAATTGATGGCCGCGGACCTCCGCTTTGTGTTGGCCTGCTCGCGCATCAATAACGATTTGGAGCGCATCGGCGATCAGGCCGTGAACATCGCGCAATCGGCGCAGCGTATCGTGCGCCACCCGCGCGTGAAGCCCTACGTGGACCTGCCGCGCATGAGCGAGCTGGCCGAAGAGATGGTCCGCGACGCGCTGAATGCTGTGGTGCGCAAGGATGTGGAGCTGGCTAAGAATGTCCTGGTGCGCGACGACCAGGTGGACCAACTCCGCGACCAGATTTTCCGCGAATTACTTTCCTACATGATGGGCGATTCGGCGGTGGTCTTCCCCGCCTTCGAGCTGATCCTGGTGGCGAAGAACCTGGAGCGCATCGGCGACCACGCCACAAACATCGCCGAAGACGTCATCTATATGGTCGCCGGCAGCGACGTGCGCCACTCCTCGCCGGATCGGCGCTAGTGCGGGTTGATACGGCGCGTATTCAGTGGCGTGTGTCTGCTGAGCGGTTTGCCTTTGCGCTGGGGTGCGGCCGGCGGCGGGCTCGGCTGCTTGCGGATGCGGTATAGCTTGAGCTTGTCGCTCGCGTAGATCACTTCTGCAATTCTCTTCAGCCCTTCATCAAATTGCGATACATCGTAGGCCCACACATAATCGTAGTCCGCGCGCATCGCCTCGTAATCGATCTTTTCGTCGTAGGCCAACTCCCAGAAACCATCGAGCGTGTAAGTCTCCAGATCGATTTGTAGCGGCAGCAGCCCGGGGATCTGGAAGAGGTAAGGCGCAAACCACCCGCGCTCGACGGTGCCGTAAGCCCAAAAATGAGCGTAGGGCTGATCCATCGGGTCTTCGTCATTCCCTTCCACAATCGGAAGCACGCGCGCATTTGGGGGCGTGAGAGAAAAAGAGCGCGCGAGCCCTGTCAGCTCCGGCTCCATCGCGCGGAAGTGTTGCGTGAGGCTGACCGTGCGCGCCGTGAAGACCAGAAGCGCCAGCGGCACGAACAGCCAGCCGCGGCGTCCCAGCCGCATTGTCGCGAAAATCATGGTGAAGAATATCGGCAGCGCGCGGATGTCCACGTCCCACCCGCTGCCATAGCCCACCGGCAGCGCCAGGTAGGTCACCAGCACGAACCCCGCGACAACAATCCACCGCCACTGCCACTGGAATTCGCGGTTCCCTCGCCACCCGAAGTAAAACAGCGCGATGACTGCAAGCGCGGAGATGATGTCGAGCCAGGGAGCATCGCCATGAAGGGCGAGGCGGAAAATGGAGAGTTTTTCAATCGCCGTGCGAAAACTTGGCCCATCCTGCTGGCGCTCCATGACGCGCGAAGTGAGGAAGTAGCAAAGCCCCGCCGGCACAAAGAGCGCGGCGGTCAGCAGCCATTCCCTCACACGCGGTCGCGTGAGTGAGTAAATCCCCATGATGAGGGCGACGAAGACGAGCCCCATAATGTGCGTGAAAAAGGTCGCCGTGAGCGCGAGGCACACCCCCAACCAGCGGATCACGCCCGGAGATTTCAGCAAGCGCAGCCACAATCCCAGCGAAATAAACATCAGGCTCAGGCTCCAATAGAAACCGACGAAGCCAAAGCGGAAGAAAATGTTGTGCGCTGCAAGCAAGAACCAGAACGCCACCGCGTCTTCGCCCGGGTTTGCCTGGCGCAGAAAGAACCACGCCGCAAGCGGCAGCCCCAGCGCCCCCAGGCTCAGCACCAGCTTCCCCGCTACCAGAGGCGGAAACACGCGTCCCAGTTGGCCCGTTACGAAGTCCGTTGTGATGTAGGGATTCAGGCCCCAGTGGCCGGAATATTCACGGCCGAAGTCATAAGCGGGATCGTGGAGATGGGCGAGCACGAAGCTGCTGGCCAGATGGTTTGGAAAATCGAGCAGGGGCGGGTAGTGAACAATCCAGATGGGTAAGAGGATTGCGGCCGCAAGCAGGAAAAACAAGAGAGCTTTGAGCAGCTTCCGCCGCGGAGATGGGCTGGTCTGCCCGGTCAGAGATTCACTCATGCCCTGCGTCGTCCAGCGGCTCGTTCCAGATCCAGTGGCCGAACCAGCGGAGGTTATCTTCCATCACGGAGCGCTGCTGTTTCGGTTTGTTAATCGGGTGGCCAAACCCGGGGTAAACCACCATGCGCACTGGAACATTCAAATCGCGCAGCGCCTGATAGAGCTCAAACCCATTGGGGATCGGAACGCGACGGTCGCTGCCGCCGTGCTGGATCAGCGTCGGGGTCTTCGCGGCCTTGATGTAGGTGATGGGCGAAGTCTTGCGGTAGATTTCCGGATCGTCCCAGGGAGTCGCGTGCAGGTATTGCCGCGTGAATGGATGGATGTCCGTATTCACGTAATAGGTCATCCAATCGGAGATCCCCGCGCCCACGGAAACCGCGCGGAAGCGGTCGCTCGATGCGGTGATGAACGCGGAAATATATCCGCCCTGGCTCCAGCCCATCGCCCCCACGCGCTCGCGGTCCACCCAGCCCTTCGCGATCAGAAAATCCACGCCGGAGATCACGTCGGCGTAGTCGCCCACGCCGAGGTTGCGCACGTTGAGGGATCGGAAAGCTTCCCCGTAGCCCGCCGAGCCGCGATAGTTCGGCCGCAACACCAGCGCGCCCTTGGCCACGAAGATCTCCATCGGATAATAGCGGTCGGCGGCGAGCGAGCCGCGGTCCACTCCGGTCGGCCCCCCGTGGATGACCACCAGCAGCGGATATTTTTTCGCCGGATCGAAATCCACCGGCTTCAGCAATACTCCCTCGATTTTTGCGCCGTCCGTGGACGTCCACTGAATGATTTCGCGTCGCGCGGGGCGCAGTCCCTTTAATTGATCAGAATTTGCCGTCAGCGCGCGCGGCGCAAACGGGCGCAGCGCGGAAACACTCACCTCCGGAAGCGCGTTGTCGGTGGCGGCGACAAATGCAGCGCGGCTGAAATCGCGCGCAAATGAGAATTGCGACGCGATTAGTGCGTCCGGCGCGGTGACGCGCTCAATTGCAGACGTTTTCGGATTCAGCCGGAACAAATGGGAATAGGTCCGCTGCAATGCGACGAAGTAAATGCCATCCGGCCCCCACGCGGAGGGCCCGGCGTCCTCGTCGAACTTGCCGGAGAGCACGCGCGGCGTGCCGCCTGCTGCCGCCACAACCGCGATCTTCCGGTTGGTGTAGAAAAAATTAGGGCTCGCATCGGAAGTGGAATAAGCGATCTCCGATCCGTCGGGCGACCACACCGGGTCCGAATCAGGCCCGGCGGTGTTCACCACCTTCTTGATGGAACGATCCGCGACGGTAATCACAAAAATGTCCGAGGTATCCGAGGACCCCAGGTCCGGATCGCGCTGGCTGGAATAGGCGATGCGTGTCCCGTCCGGCGACCACGAAAATCCGCCGACGGTAAACGCGGCGCCTTCGGTCAGGCGTCGCGGCTCGGCGGGCTTTCCCGGTTCCGCGGAGTCAGGGCTGGCCATGTCCAAGAGCCACAGATGCGTCATGGAATAATCGCCGCTGATGATCTGAATCTCTCCATACTTTTCATCGCGGTCTTTGCGCGGCTTCGCGGGCGGGTCGGTGCTCGTAAATGCAATGGTGCGGCCATCGGGAGCCCACGCGAAAGAGTTCACTCCCGTTTCCACTTTGGTCAGTTCCCGCGCTTCCCCACCCGTTGCCGAAATCAAATAGATCTGCGTTTTGTTTTCTTTCGCGCCCGCGAGCAACGGCGGGCGGTCAGATAGAAAGGCAATCCACTTCCCGTCGGGCGACCATTGCGCGTCGTAGCTGGAACCCTTGCTGCCGGTGAGCCGAAACCGCTGCCCTGACGACGCGTCGGCGATCCACAGTTCGCGCTCGAAGGCATTGGTCTCCCAATTCGTGCGCGTCATCTCGTAAGCCACCCAGCGCCCGTCCGGCGAAATCCTCGGCGAACTTGTGTTCCGCATCTCCAGCGACTGGTTGATGGTCGGCGCTCCCGCGGGCGCCGTGCCGAGCAGGTCCGGCGGCGCCTGCTGCGCCGAAGCGCCCGCCGCAAAGAATGTGGCAACACTCATCGCAATGATGGCTGAAATGTTTCGCGAATTGCTTCGCATCATTCGGTTCTCCCCTGGCGATACGATTGTGTGTCGACTGTTCTTAATTGCCACGCGCCACGTTCTTATAAACCACCCCGCCCTTCATCACGAAAGAAACTTTCCGCACCGCGGTGATGTCCTTCAGGGGGTCGCCATCGAGCGCGATGATATCCGCTTCCAGTCCAGGCGCGATGCTTCCGATCTTGTCGCCCATGCCCAACGCTTCCGCGCCAATGGAGTTGGCCGAGATCATCGCCGCCAGTGGATCTTGTCCGCCATCGCGCACGCGATCGATGAATTCCTCCGCATTCCGGCCATGTGCCCCGGCCACGGCGTCGGTCCCGAAGACGATCTTCAGCCCCGTGATTTTCACCGCGCGGTGCACCAGGTCATGATTCGCCGGCAGAATTTTCTCCATGGCCGCGAATCCTTCCTCGGTGTAGTTGCCGATGCCCAGATAGTGCGCCTTGTTCAGCAAATAGTTTTCAATCACCAGGCCCGCCTGCGGGTCAAAGTAAGTGCCCTGTTTCGCAAGCACGCGCAAGTCGTCGTCCGTCGCAAGTGTGGCGTGTTCCACCTGTGTGCAGCCGGCGAGCGACGCGGCGCGCACCGCTTCCTTGTACGCGTGAACAACGGACCGCAAGCCTTGCTTTCTCGCTTCGTCACACGCCGCTTCCAGTTGCTCCTGCGAAAGCGTCATGGCGCCGCCATCGCGGATACTCTGCGACGCGAAAATCTTGATGACGTCCGCGCCATCCGTTTTCTGTTGGCGGACAAATTCGCGAATCTGATCGGGCGTCCCGGTGGCGGGCCCTCGTCCGTTGAGAGGGCGCACTGCCGTCAGGATGCGCGGCCCTGCAAGAGTCCCGCGCGCGACGGCGTCGCGCAGTGGCTTATCCTCCGGCGAACCGACGCTCTGCACCGTCGTGAATCCGGCCATCAGCGTCATCCAGGCATTGGAAGCAGCGGCCAGCGCGTCCTCTTCCTTTGCCGTGCCCGCGCCAGCGAAACGGCCATCCGCGCCGAAGTGCCAGGTGATATGCACGTGCGCGTCAATCCAGCCGGGCATCACCGTAAATCCGCGCAGGTCGTAATCCACGGGCCCGGCCTTGGGGTCAATCGCGACGATCTTCGAACCTTCCACGATGATGCGCGTGTCGTGCCAGACATGCCCGCGGCCATCGAGCACCGTGCTCGCCGCAATCACAATGCGCTTTGTCTGCGCCGTGGCCCCACGAGCCAGCGTCAATAACGCAATGAATATTGCGATGCACCCGCCAATTCGCGCCGTCCTTCGCATAAGCACTCCTTTGCCGGAATTAGTGCGAGCAATTCTGTACCATGATTGGCCGAACCTGTCACCTCGCACCGTTTGGACAAACCGCCTCCCGTTGTTATTCTGAGCCGCGGAATCGTTGCGTCCGCCATGGCTTCCACCCGGATCAATTCAATTTCGGAAGCATTCTGATGCTCGAAATCTTCATCAAACGCACGCGCCTCACTGTTCCCGCGGACCGCGTTTACGCGTGGCATGCCGAACCCGCAGCCCTCCAGCGCCTCACCCCGCCGGGGGATCGCCTGGAAATCATCGAGGTCACCGGCGGAATCGAGGAAGTCGGCGCACGCATTGTCATTCGCACAGGAGCTGGATTGCTCCGCAGGAAGTGGATTTCCCGTTACACGGCTTGCGAGCCCGGCAGGATGTTCCGCGACGAACTCATCTCCGGGCCATTGCGCCGCATGATCCATACGCACAGTTTCATCCCTGATGGCCCCGGCGCCTGCTGGCTGGAAGACCACATTGAATATGAATTGCCACTGGGATTCCTGGGGCGTCTCTTTGCCGGGGCCTACGCCCGGCGCAAACTGCAGAAATTGTTTGCTTACCGGCACCGCGTCACCGCTGCGGCATTGCAGGGAACCTCATAAGCTTCCAGAATAGTGGGACGAGCGGGGAGGCCTGATGAAAGAATCAATCCGCATTGTGCTCTTTGCGCCCGGCGGCGAAGACGCCCGCGCGCGAAGACCCTTTGAAGAGCTCGCCGAAGGACTACGCAATGAGCTGGGGAAAGGTAGCGTGCGGCTCGCTTATTTCCACTCCGCCTCACCAAGTCTCGCCGAAGTGGCTGAGGAAGCGGCGAACGACGGCGTCGCGCGTTTGCGCGTCATGCCTCTGTTGCTGATGCCCGGAGGGCCGTTGGAGAAGGATATCCCGGAACAGGTTTCGGTAGTGCGCGCCCAGGTGCCGCAACTCACCGTGGAAATACTCCCTTCCGTCGGCGACCACCCCAGAATGCGCACGCTTCTGCACGCTCTGGTGCGGGAATCAATGCATTAGCGATTGGCGATTCCTGCCGAGAAAATCAAGGCAGGTCGAGCAGCAGAAAATCTCCATCAGTTGCGCCGCCGGCTAGTTCCAGCACACTCACATCCGTAATACGCGCCTGATCTCCCGCCGCAAGCGTGACATCGGGCTCGCTCCCCTTGCCGTTCTTTGATTGCAGCTTGAGCTCCCCATCCACAACAAACAGGTAGGCCCGCCGCCCGGAAGCCAGTTCATGTCGCGCGGCCTGTCCGGTGCTCAACAGCGAAGTGTAAATCGTCGCGTCCTGATGGATCCGCACCGCGCCCCCCGCGGTGGCGTCAGACGCATCCACCGGTACTGCGATGGGCAAGAGCTTGCCACTCCGCGCCTCATCTGAATATTTTTTCTGCTCCCACGAGGGGGGCAAATGCGTTTCCGCCGGAATTATCCAAAGTTGGATCAATCGCGTCGGCTCGCTCTTCGATGGGTTGTACTCCGAGTGGCGCACGCCGGTGCCCGCGCTCATCCGCTGGATCTCTCCGGGGGTAATGCGCCCCACATTTCCCATGCTGTCTTTGTGTTCGAGCGCGCCTTCAATAATGTACGTGACGATCTCCATCTCTCTGTGAGGGTGCATGGGGAAGCCGCTGTCCGGTTGCACAATATCGTCATTGAACACACGCAGCGGCCCGAAGGAAATGTTTTGCGGGTCGTAATACTGGTCAAAAGAAAAGTGCCAGTGGGTGGAAAGCCAGTCGTTCTTCATGTGATAGCGGTCAGCGCTGCGGATGATTTGAAGCATGGGCGGCCTCCCTGGAATTCTTGTCCAACACTCCAATAATAGTCGTTATAACGACTATTGTCAAGAGACGGATATAGCCTGCCCGCTGGGGGATGCTAAGGTTATCTCTGGGGGGAGCGCGCTTCGGGTTGCCGGGCATGCACTGTCATGGCCATGCCGTATTTGGGCCGCAGCGTGATCAGTGGCGCGGGAACCACGCGGTGCCCCGGCACCAGCCGGAACTTCCATTTCTGCCCCACCACCGCGAGCACGAAGGTGCCTTCCATCCACGCTAATCCCTCGCCGATGCATTTCCGGGAGCCGCCGCCGAACGGGAAATAGCAATACTTCGGCCGCGCCGCCACGGCTTCCGGTGACCAGCGCTCGGGATCGAATTTCTCCGGCTGCGGGAAGAATCGCGCGTCGCGGTGCATCAGGTACTGGCTGAAGTGGATGTACGAGCCTTTCGGCGCGACATATTCTCCCAGCGGAAAATCGACCATCGGCCTTCGCACCAGCAGCCAGCCAGGGGGATAGAGCCGCATCGCCTCCGCCAGCACCATGTTTGTGTAGGCGAGGCGCGGGAAATCCGCCGCCGTGGGCATCTTTCCGTCCAGCGCGGTGTCCACTTCCGCGTGCATGCGGCGCTCAACCTCCGGGTTTTGCGAGAGCAGGTACCACGTCCATGTCAGTGCGCTGCTTGTGGTTTCATGCCCCGCGAAGAACATGGTCATCGCTTCATCACGGACTTCCTTATCGGTCAGTCCGGCGCGATCGCCTTCCGTGTCTTGCAGCATCAGGAGCGACGTCAGAAAGTCATGATGGCCCTGCAGGTCGGCGCGCCGCCGCGCGATCAGCGCGTACATGATCTCATCCAGCCGCGCCAGCGCGCGTTGGTAACGCCGCAGTCCCGGCAGGGGGAGCTTCGCGAAAAACTGCTCTATATAAGGTATGGACCTCTTGCTGGTCCGCGCGATCACCGTCTTGAACAGCTGTCCGATTTCCGCGGCCTGCCCGCGCACATCCATGCTGAACAGCGCCTTCACAATAATGTCCAGCGTGATACGCATCATTTCATCCATCACTTCCAGGGTCTGGCCGTCGCGCCACCCTGCGCGGTAATGTTGCGCGGAATCGGTGATGACCTGTGCGGTGGCCGCGATCTGGTCATGATGGAACGACGGCTGCAGCAGCCGCCTCTGCCGCCGGTGGTACTCGCCCTGGCTCGTAATCAAGCCGTTGCCCAGCAGGGGTTTCAGTGGCCGCGAAAACGAGCGGTGCAAGTCCTCCTCGCGGGCCAGCAGCGCCATCCGGATGTAATCGGGGTGGTTCAGCAGGAAATCATGCCGCGATCCGAGCTTCAAGTGGACAATATCGCCGTAGCGCTCGCTGATGGCCTTCAGAAAAGCCAGCGGATCACGCGAAAGCGCGTAACTTACGGCCAGCGCGGACTTTGGCCCGGGTGGGTACTTTCGGCCGGTCATCCTGGACTCCATTTTCTCTTTACAAACCTGGCGGGAATTTCGCAGGCACGCCGAAGTATAGGGGCGGACCTGCAAAAGGGCAATGTCCGCGCGAAGAAGCACCGAAAAGTGGGTTCAAGAGGCCGGATGTTGCTCAATTCCGCGAGTGTATTTGCTGCGGTTTCCGCTGCCTCCTGACTTGGTGTACATTGGAATTGGGTGCCGCCCCGGCCGAAACCGCCATGAATCCTGTGCAATCGAAACCCGGAACACCAACCGCAGAAGAGTCGCGCACTCGACGCGAGTCCCTCTCCGTCACCGATAACCGCACCGGCAAGAGTTACGAGCTGCCCATCGAGCACGGCGCTATCCGCTCGCTCGACCTCCGCCAGATCAAAACCGATGCCGAGGACTTCGGCATGATGTGCTATGACCCGGCGTTCAATAACACGGCGTCGTGCATCAGCCGGATTACTTTTATTGACGGTGAAAAAGGGATTCTGCGCTACCGCGGCTACCCCATCGAGCAACTGGCGGAGAAGAGCACCTATCTCGAAACCGCGTATCTGATTCTTCACGGCGAGCTCCCCACGCAGTCACAGCTTTCGGACTGGTCCTATCACATCACCCACCACACTTTTATTCATGAAAGCATCAAGAAGTTTCTCGATGGCTTTCACTATGACGCCCACCCCATGGGCATGCTCATCTCCACCATCGCCGCACTCTCCACTTTTTATCCCGAAGCGAAGGAGATTTTTAATCAGGAATCGCGCCAGAAACAGACCTACCGCCTGATTGGCAAGATGCCCACCCTCGCCGCCTTTGCTTACCGCCAGAGCCTGGGCATGCCCTACGTCTATCCGGATAACGAGCTGAGCTATCCCGGCAATTTTCTCAACATGTTGTTCAAGACCACGGAATTGAAATATCGCCCGAACCTCACATTGGAGCGCGCGCTGGATATTCTGTTCATCCTGCATGCGGACCACGAACAGAACTGTTCCGCGAACGCCATGCGCAGCGTTGGCAGCTCCCATGCCGATCCATTTTCCGCCATCGCCGCGGCCACGGCTGCGCTGTATGGGCCTTTGCACGGCGGTGCCAATGAAGAAGTGCTCCGCATGTTGCGGGAGATTGGCTCGCCGGAGAAGGTGCCCGCCTATTTGAAACGCGTGAAAGCGGGCGAGGTGCGGCTGATGGGCTTTGGCCACCGCATCTATAAGAATTACGATCCTCGGGCGCGGATCATCAAGCGCGTGGCCTACGAAGTCTTCGACGTGATGGGCAAGAACCCCCTTTTGGATATCGCTTTGGAATGCGAGCGCATCGCCCTGGAAGACGACTATTTTGTTTCGCGCAAACTCTATCCCAACGTCGATTTTTACACCGGCCTGATCTACCAATCCATGGGTTTTCCCATGACCATGTTCCCGGTCTTGTTCGCCATCCCGCGCACTTCGGGCTGGATTGCCCAGTGGCAGGAAATGCTCCTGGATCCCGAGCAGAAGATCGCCCGGCCGCGGCAAATCTACCTGGGTCACGAGGAGCGGGCCTATACGACGGTCGAGGAGCGCGGGTAAGCCGCCGGTCGGCAACCGGGGAATCGCTCTTTGTTAACTATAATTTAGTCAGTTTTCTGGAAAACTTTTTGCTCATTCTAACGTCTTTATACCGAGAGCTCTTGGGCCTTCAGCGTGCCAGTGTGGCTGCCTGTAGACACTATTCTGCTCGGGGTTGGATGGGGCTTACAGGTCACTCGTAGACGGGCCCATCGTTTTTGGAATCACCCGGTAACAGGAACGAGGTTTCCACCATGCAGGGTTGGATATCCCAGCGGACAATCACAGAAATCGAGCCGCCCGCGTCTCGTCCCGAGCCGCCCCCACAGGGAAAACGTACCACCAGAGTGCGTCTGGGGCAGAAAGCCTCTTCGTCAAACCCCTGGCGCAAATTGACTTTGTGGGTTGTCGCCCTCGGTCTGGTGATTGTCGTCATTTCCTACTATGCAGTTCGCCGCGGCCCGGGCGGGAACACGACCTCCGGAGCCGCGCCGCGCACCGCGCGTGCAGACCGGCGTGACTTCGTCCACGCCGTGCGCGTCAACGGCACCGTCGAGGCCGTGCAATCGCATCCCATCGCCGCGCCCCGCCTCGCTGGTCAAAACTCCAGCAGCATCACCATCACCAAGCTGTTGACCACCGGCACAAAAGTTCGCACCGGCGACTTGCTCGTGGAATTCGATCGCCAGGCGCAGATCCGCACCGCCCAGGACCGCGAGGCCGACTACAACGATTTCGTTCAACAGATCAACAAGATGCAGGCCAATCAGGCAGCCGGAAGAGCCGCCGACGACACTGGCATCAAGCAGGCGGAAGACGCCGTATCCAACGCCGAGTTGGAAGTGAAGCGCAGCGAAGTGATGTCCCGCATTGATGCGGAAAGGAAGCGCCAAGACCTCGACGAGGCCAACGCCAAACTCACGCAATTCCGCGAAACTTACCAGCTCAAGCGCCAGGCCGATGCCGCCGCCATTCACGTCCTCGAAATCCAGCGCGATAGCGCGCGCAACGCCATGAAGCACGCCGTGGAGAACTCCGAGAAGATGGCCATCAAGTCCCCCATGGATGGCCTGGTGGTGATCAACTCCACTTTCAAAGGGCAGGGCATGGCCGATTGGCAGGCCGGCGACGACGTTCGCGCCGGCTCTCCCTTCATGCAGGTCGTGAATCCCAATGCCATGCGCGTGCGCGCGCCGGTGAATCAACAGGATCTTCCCAACATCAAGGAAGGGCAGTTGGCGGAGGTCCGCCTGGATGCCTATCCCGACATGGTTTTCCACGGCAAGGTCGAGCAGATTTCTGCCATCGGCGTGGGCGGAATTTTTTCGCAGAAGGTCCACAACTTCACCGTGCTGATTTCCATTGAAGGTGCGGACCCGAAACTTCTTCCCGATCTTTCGGCGGCCGTGGATATCGAATTTGTGCGCACGCCGAACGCAATCGTCATTCCGAGGGATGCCCTCCTGCAGGAGGGCGGGAAGACATTTGTGCAGGTCTCCTCGGGCAATAGCACCTCAAAACATGAAGTCAAAATTTCCGCCATGAACGAAGTGGAAGCCGTTGTGGAATCCGGGCTCGATCCCGGCCAGACGGTTTTGCGTGGTGGCACTCAGGAAATTGTGAAGATCGCCGCAGCGGCAGCCTCACCGCCGAAAAAATAGCGATCGGTTGGGATGGATGAATCATGAATGGACTGTTCGAGCGATTGTGGCGGCAAAAACGCGGTTGGGTGATTGGCATCGCCGCGGTGTGCCTGATCGGCGTTCTGACCACGGCATCGTGGGTCTTCGGCGCCCGCAATAAGGGCGGAAATGTTTCCGCGCAAGCGGGCATCCCCACCGCCCTCGTCACGCGCGGCGACCTGGTGGACACCGTTGAGCTCCGCGGACAGGTTCAGGCCTTCCGCACCTCCGTTCTCAACGCGCCCGGCGATTCCGGCGACATCCAGATCATGAAATTGGCAAAGGACGGCGCCCTCGTCCACAAAGGCGACGAAGTTGCCTTGTTTGATCCCACACCGCTTCAAATCATCCTCTCTCAGCGGCGCTCGGATTTAAAGCAGGCCGAAGCGCAGGTCGATGATTCAAAAGCTCAGTCAAAACTCACACAAGAGCAGGATCAGACTGACTTGCAAAAGGCCAAGTACGATGTGGAACGCGCAAGACTCGACGCCAGCCAGGCGGAAATCCTTTCTGAAATTGACGGCAAGGAAAAGAAACTGGCCCTCGCCGATGCGGAACAGCGGCTTAAGCAAGCGGAGCAAAAACTGATTTCCGACCAAGCCGGCGCAAAAGCCACTCTCGCTGGCATTGAAGCAAAACGCCAGAAGGCGCTCCGCGATGTCCAGCAATATGAGGAGAGGATCAGCAAACTGACGCTCTTCGCCCCCGTGGATGGCATCGTCAACCTGCTCCCCAATTGGCGCGCCAGCGGCATGTTCGGCAATAACGCTCCCAACTTCAAGGAGGGTGATCGCGCCTGGGCCCGCGCTGAAATTCTCCAGCTGCCCGATCTCTCCGCGCTTCTGATCACTGCTCGCGTGGACGAAGGGGACCGCGGCCGCATCCGTACCGAACAAACCGCCACCGCTCGCGTGGATGCCGTCCCCGACCATGAATTCGTCGGCCGCGTCACCATCATCAGCCCGCTCGCAAAAATCGATTTCTCCAATGGCTGGCCGCCCGCAAAGAATTTTGATGTGACGGTCCTTCTCGAACATCTCGACCCGAGGTTGCGTCCGGGCATGAGCGTCACCGAGCGCATCGTCGTGGAGCGCATTCCCAACGTCATCATGGTTCCTTCCGCCGCGGTGTTTACAAAGAACGGCCTCCCGCAGGTCTACGTGATGCAGGCCGGAAAATCGGGCGAGAATTTCAACGCGCGTTCCGTGGTTCTGGGACGCCGCGGCGGCGGCAACGTGGAAATCCGCAGTGGCGTGCAACCGGGGGAGCGCGTGGCGCTCAAAGACCCGTCGGTCACGGGGAAGTCATGAGATTGCGTTCCCGATTGCGGCTGATCATTGGCCTGCTGGTGATCCTAGGCATCGGCGGCGGGATTGCCGCTTCCTGGTCGAAATTGCGCGGCACCGAAGCCGCTCTCCCCACCGCAAAAGTGGAAAGCGGCGACGTGGACCTGAAGGTCTTCACCCGCGGGGAGATGCGCACTCCGAATATCGCTCTTTTGATGGCCCCGTCTGTGGGAGGCACTCTCCAGATTGTCCATTTTGCGAAAACGGGAGAAGTCGTCAAGGCTGGCGACGTTGTCCTCGAATTCGATCCCAGCGAGCAGGAATACAACCTCGAACAGGCGAAGTCCCAGCTCCGCATGGCCGAAGAACAGATCACCAAATCCAGGGATGACGGCCTGGTCTCCGCCGCAAACGACAAAGTCGCGTTGCTCCATGCGGGCTACGATGTGCGCCGCGCCGAACTCGACGTCAGCCAGAACGAGTTGAAGAGCGCTATCGACGCGAAGAAGAATGACCTGGCGCTGGAAGATGCCAAGCGCCGCCTGGCCCAGTTGCAAGAAGATGTGAAATCCCGCGTCGCTTCCAACAAGGCGCAAATCGCGGTACTCGAGGCCCAGCGCGTGAAGGCGCAGCTCGATATCAAGCAAGCCGAAACGCGCATACAGAGCATGACCGTCCGCGCGCCGATATCGGGTTTGATGACCCGCGAGGGGAATCAGGATACCGTCAGCAATTTCTTTTTCACCGGCATGACCCTGCCGGAATACCAGGAAGGCGACCAGACCTTCCCCGGACGCACTGTCGGGAAGATTCTTGACGTCAGCCAGATGGAAATCATCGCCCAAATCCCCGAGACGGCCCGCGCCGATATCAATGCCAATCAGACCGCTTCCATCACCATGGATGCCATACCGGAGAGAACTTACACCGGCAAAGTGAAAAGCATCGCCGGCATGGCCACGCAGGGGAATTTTCGCGACCCCACGCGCCGCTTTGACGTCACTTTCCAGATAAATGAGCCTGATCCGCGCTTGCGTCCCGGCCAGACCGCGGTCGTCATCGTTCAAAGCGAAATGCTCAAGAATGTTCTCCACATTCCGCGACAGGCGCTTTTCGTCCGTGACGCCAAGCCGGTTGTGTATGTGAAAGCCGGGCGCGGATTTGAACAACACCCGGTCACCGTGAAACACACCACGGAGAGCCAGGTGGTCATCGAGGGCCTACCGGCGGGAACAGAAGTGGCGTTGGTGAATCCTGAAATCGCGGGCCCGGCGACGGGCTCCTCTTCCGTCTCCGCTCCCACGGCCATCGGCGGCAAGCGATGAGCCCTCGCGGGTCTTCCGTCCCTTCCGCTCTCCGCTCGCTCAAACCCCAGCGCGATTGGATTCAGTACATCTCTGATCTGAATCTCGGCCTGCAGAACCTCACGCAGCACAAGCTGCGCTCCTTGCTCACCATGCTGGGAATGATCTTCGGCGTTGCCGCCGTGGTTTCCATGCTTTCCATCGGCGCGGGCGCGCAACAACAGGTGATGGCCTTCATCGAGCAGATGGGCCTGCGCAACGTCATGGTGGAGGCGAAGGAGTCACCCAACAACCAGGAGTTGCAGAAAGTCCGGAAAATCTCGCAGGGTTTGACCTTCCAGGATTATCGCGTCATCCAAGCCGATGTCCGCGGCCTCACCGCCTCCACGCCGCGCAAACGCTTCACTCCCTCGAAAATGATTCCCAAGCCCGCGCGCGAAATGCCCATTATTTTCGGCGTAGAGCCAAGCTACCTGGGTATCGCCAGCCTGCGCGTCGTCGCGGGGCGCTTCTTTGACGAGGCTGAGAACCTCCGCGGCGCACCCTTCTGCGTCCTCGGACAGGGCGCGCAATCGAATCTGTTCGGTTCGCAGGAAGCCGTGGGGCAATACGTGAAGGTGAACACCCAGTGGTTCCGTGTGATTGGCGTCGTTGGGCCGCAACTCACCGCACAGGCCCAGGTGGCCGGGCTCCCCACCATGGATCTGAACAATCTGATTTATGTGCCGCTCTATGCCGCCACCTCCCGCCTCGAGGAAGCCAACAGCTTTTTGAAGGACGAAATTGACGGTGTTTATCTCCAGGTGGCTACCACCGACGCCAGCGTGGAAACCGCGGAAATCGTGCGCGGTCTTTTGGGCGCCTCCCATCGCGGCGCCGACGATTTTTCCGTCATCGTTCCCTCCGAACTTCTCGCCGAGCAGAAGCGCACCCAACGCATCTTCGATATCGTCATGGTCGCCATCGCTTCCATTTCTCTCCTCGTCGGCGGCATCGGCATCATGAACATCATGTTGGCCAGCATTCTCGAACGCACGCGCGAAATCGGCGTCCGCCGCGCTGTCGGCGCGCGCCAGAGTGACATCATCCGGCAATTCCTGATTGAGGCGGTCTTGATCTCATTTGTCGGCGGCTTGATGGGAATCCTCGTCGGCTTCGGCATGTCCTCCCTCATCGGCTGGCTTGCCGGTTGGACCACCATCGTCACCTGGATATCCATTGTTCTCGCGTTCGTTGTTTCCGTTTCCGTGGGTTTGATCTTCGGCATCTACCCGGCGAGGAAAGCTGCGCGCCTCGACCCGGTGGAAGCCATCCGGTACGAATAATTCATCCCTGGTTTCCGGGGAAAACGATCTGTCGGGGGAGGGTGTGATGCGTCGCTCGATTTATTCTCTGGTTGGACTTTGCTTCATTTTGATTCTGGGGCTTGCCCCGAAGACGGCGCGAGCGCAATCATCGCCCTTTCCTTCCCCCAAGTGGTTCGAGGAGGTCGTCAAGCGGCCCCTGCCGGCTTCGCAGGTTCCCGGCCCCGACCACCTGCGCGACTACGTTGTGGAGGGCAAGCTCCGCCTCACCCTCGAGCAGGCCATTCAACTCGCTCTCGCCAATAACACTGCCGTCCGCATGGACGAATTGAGTTATCAAAGCGCCGGCTTCAGCATCCTCAGCGCCCATTCGGCGTTTGACCCCACCTTTACCTCAAATTTCAACGCCACGCGGAGCACCTCTCCGCAATCAACACAATTGGCTGGCGCGCAGACACTCAGTTCTCTCAGCCACAGTATGTCCATGAACTACAATGAAAAGTTTCAGACCGGCACCAGTTTCTCCGTTGGGCTCAGCACCTCTCGCAATTCAAGCAACAGCACTTTCAGCACGTTTAATCCTTCCTATTCTTCGGCGCTCAACTTTTCCATTACACAGCCGTTGCTCCGTGACCGCGGCCTTTTCCCTAATCGCGCTCCCATCCTCATTGCGCAGCGGACCATCACCCAGTCCCGCGACACTTTTGAAATCCAGGTCAACAACATCATTCAGCAGGTCGTGGCCGCG